>VBHW01000006.1:4881-11089 GCA_005881055.1 Chloroflexota bacterium | reverse complement strand
CCGCCAGGACGACCACGACGAGGTCGTCGAGGCCGCCCAGGATCGGGATCTCGTCCGGGATGATGTCGCGGCCGAGGACGAGGTACCCCGCCGCTCCCGCGAGGACGGCCTTGCGCGACACCGGCGTCCGGTCGTCGCGCAGCAGGGCGAAGATGAGGCGCGTGTAGGCGGGCGCTCGACTGGCGAGCGGCAGGAACGCGGCGAGGCCGAGGACCCGGCGGACGAGCGCGCCGGTGCGCCGGTGCGAGCCGTTGGCGTGGGCGCGTGGCATCTGCGGTGTGTCGTCCCATCCGTGACTGGGTCGTCCGGCGTGCCGCGCGAGGCGCGTGCCGGACAGGGAGTGTACCAAGGCAGTCGGATCGACCGGCATCCTGGGATGCCGCGGCGCCGGGGGTCTCCTTGACATCGAACACCCGTTCGGTATCATGCGGGGGAAAGGAGGCGCCCGTGACCAGGCACGACGCCGAGCGGAAGGTCAAGATCCTCGACTACATCGCGGCGACGCTGCGATCCCGCGGCTATCCGCCATCGGTCCGGGAGATCGCCCGCGCGGTCGGCCTCGCGTCCACGTCGGCCGTCCACCATCACCTCCAGATGCTCGAGCGGGAGGGATATCTCGAGCGAGGAGCCGCCCAGTCGCGGGCCATCCGGCTCACGCCCACCGCTGCGCTGCATCTCGGGCTGGCCAGCGAGCTCGTGCCACAGGCCGGAGCCGCCGAATCGCGCGTGCTGCCCGTCATCGGCGAGATCGCGGCCGGCGGGCCCATCGAGGCGTACCGGGACGCATCGGAGACCATCGCCGTGCCGGAGATGCTCGCGCCGAGCGGCGACGCGTACGTCCTGAAGGTCCGCGGCGACTCGATGATCGATGCGCACATCGCGGACGGCGACTTCGTCCTCATCCGCCCCCAGTCGACGGCCCGGAACGGGGACATCGTCGTGGCGCAGGTCGACGAGAACGCGGTCACCCTCAAGCGGTTCTTCAAGGAGAAGGACAAGGTCCGGCTCCGGCCGGCGAACGCCGCCTACCCGGACCAGATCTACGACGACGTGCGGATCCAGGGGAAGCTCATCGGCGTCATCCGCCGCCTGGACTGAGCCCTCCGGCGAGCCGTCTTCGTCAACACCGTTTCCACAGGGCACCAACCGGCGGGCGGAATCTGGTGGATGAAGTCCGTCGATAAGCCGCTATCGGTCGACCGCGGCAGGGGCGACGATGGCCTGCACCGCCATCTTCGGAGTGTGCCCATGATCGACCGACTGCCGCCCCAGAGCCTCGAGGCCGAGCAGTCGGTGCTGGGCGCGCTCCTCATCGACCGCGACGCGATCATCGAGGTCGCCGACTTCCTCCGCGCGGAGGACTTCTACAAGCCGGCCAACGGCTCGATCTACGCCGCGATCGTCGACCTCTACGAGCGGCGCGAGCCGATCGACATCGTCACGGTGTCGGAGACCCTCGAGCGCACCGACCAGCTCGAGCGGATCGGCGGGCGCACGTACCTGTCGAGCCTCGCCAACCAGACTCCCACCGCCGTCCACGCGGTCCCGTACGCGCGGATCGTCGAGCGAAAGGCGGTCCTCCGGAACCTCATCGCGGCCGCGGGCAAGATCGCCGGGATCGGCTACGAGGACCCGGCCGAGATCCAGGAAGCGATCGACCGGGCCGAGAGCGAGCTCTTCCACGTCAGCAACCGACGCGTCGCGGTTGGGTTCAGCCGGCTGGCAAAGCTCCTCCACGAGGCGTACGACCGGCTCGACTATCTCCACGCCCATCGGGGCGAGATCAGCGGCATCCGGACCGGCTTCACCGACCTCGACACGCTGACGACCGGCCTCCAGAAGAGCGACCTCATCATCGTCGCCGCCCGGCCATCGGTCGGCAAGACGAGCTTCGCGCTCAACGTCGCCGAGAACGCCGCGGTGCGCGACCGCAAGAGCGTGGGCATCTTCAGCCTCGAGATGAGCAAGGAGCAGCTCGTCCTGCGCCTCCTGTCGAGCGTCGCGAACATCGACTCGCAGCGCCTCCGGACCGGGTTCCTCGAGGAGATGGACTTCGCGCGGATCGCGCCGGCGATGAACGCTCTCTCCGAGGCGCCGATGTACATCGACGACACGCCGAGCATCTCGACCATGGAGCTGCGGACGAAGGCCCGCCGATTGCAGGCCGAGTCCGGCCTCGACCTCCTCATCGTCGACTACCTCCAGCTCATGCAGGCGCCCACGAACACGCGCGACGCGAACCGCGTGCAGGAGGTCTCCGAGATCAGCCGCGGGCTCAAGGCGCTCGCGCGCGAGCTGTCGGTGCCCGTCGTCGCCCTGTCGCAGCTGTCCCGCCAGCCCGAGATGCGCGAGAGCAAGGAGCCCCGCCTCTCCGACCTGCGCGAGTCCGGTGCGATCGAGCAGGACGCCGACCTGGTGCTGTTCCTCTGGCGCGACAAGGAGCGACCGGGGGAGGACACCGAGCAGGACGGCGAGGTCGTGAAGCTCAAGCTCGCGAAGCACCGCAACGGGCCCACCGGCGAGGTGGACCTCTGGTTCAAGAAGCGCCAGACTCGGTTCGTCAGCTACGCCGGTGAGCGCTACGCGGAGGCCGGCTGAAGATTCGCGCCGGGCGCTGCGGGGAGGGGCCCCGGCGCACCGACTCGGCCCGTGCTCGCTCTGGCTCGCATTGATACCTATGCGTACGAAACTCGCACGACTTCGGTCGGATCGGCGCGAATCTATCGGCTTCCCGGGCCTTGACTGCGCGCGTATTCTCCCGTGCATGCCAGTTGGCCGCCGTACCGGGGCGAGGCGGGCCACGCCACGGGGTGGACACGCCGGAGGTTCGACGAGAGGGTGTACGAGGACCGGACGCTGACCTGCCGCGATTGCGCCGAGCAGTTCGTATTCTCCGCTGGCGAGCAGGCCTTCTTCGTGAGCAAGGGTCTCCAGCACGACCCACAACGGTGTCCAAGCTGCCGGGCGGCCGCCAAGCGCGCGAGAGCGTCCGGAGGGCCACGCGAGTACCACACAGCCATCTGCGGCGAGTGTGGCGGCCAGGCGACGGTGCCCTTCGCGCCGCGCAACGACCGGCCGGTGTACTGCAGCTCGTGCTTCGACAAGGTGCGCGCGGCGTCGACGACGACCGAGGCTGTCACCGTCTGAGGCATCCATCGCGAGTCCGCGGCGTCCCCGCCCGCCTAGACTGCCTGCCTGAGGCGGTCACGCAGAAGTCTCGAGCCAGCGGAGGAGAGCAGGATGGGCGTCATCATCATCCGGGAGATGGTCGGCACGAGCCCCCGGTCGTGGAGCGATGCGGCCCGCCAGGCGGTCGCCACGGCCTCGAAGACCGTGCGCAACATCACCACGGTCGAGGTCGTGAAGTCGACGGCGCAGGTCACCGACAACGAGATCGTCGAGTACCGCGTCGACCTCAAGATCGGGTTCGAATACGAGGGCTGACAGCGCGCCGGCCGGTGGCGCGGCGGTCGAGTGGCGGGTCGGGCGGGGTCGGGCGGCGGGTCGCACGGACCTGGCGGCAGCGCTCGCAGCTAATCGATAGGTGAGCCCCGGACGCCACCATTCAGGGCCATGGCTGCGCCCAGGCCCGGCCCGCCCAGGCCGCAATCGGATCGCGTTGACACTCGCCAAACGGCGTCCGTATCGTTCGTATCACCCGGGATTCCTGCGAGCGCCGCCGGTCAGCCCATGACCGGCCAGCGCGTGCCCGCGGCAGGGCCCGGACGACCGACCATCGCGCCGCCCACGCATGTCCCTCGGAACGAGTCGGACGTGAACGCCTTTCCGATCCATGTTTCCAAGGTCCAGCGACCGGCCCTGCGAGACGAGACGCTCGCTCGCGATCGATTGCTCGACTGGCTCCACGCGAAGATCCACCACCGCCTCGTGCTCGTAGACGAGACCCTCGCTCGCGATCGATTGCTCGACTGGCTCCACGCGAAGATCCGTGGTACCGCCTCGACGAATCGGATCGGGATTGGGTCACGGTCCTGCATTACCTGGTCGCGGCCGGACGCGAGGTCGATCCGGACTTCGCGTCGACGACCTGGTCGCTCCTTGGTGAGCTCGGGAGTGGCGGCTCGTCTCGCGACGCGATTGTCGCCACGTTCGTGCGGGAGCTCCAGTCGATCGGAGAGCATGGCGCGGTCCTCGTCCTCGACGACTACCACGCCGTCGACGACGCCCCGGACGTGCAGCAGATCGTCCGGGAGGTCGTCAACCACGCGCCGGAGCGGCTGACGATCGTCCTGCTCTCACGGCGGGCACCGACGCTGCCGATCGCGCGGCTGCGGGCGCTGGGCGAGGTCGCGGAGCTCGGCCGTGACGACCTGCGCTTCGATGCCGCCGAGACCGAGCGGTTGTTCCGCGAGACGTATGGCAGGCCGCTCGAGTCCGACGTGCTCGCCGAGCTGAGCCGGCACACCGAGGGCTGGGCAGCCTCCCTCCAGCTCGTCAGGTCCGCACTCCGGGAACGTACGAGCTCGGAGACCCGCACGTTCATCCGGGCGCTGAGCGGCGCACAGGGCACGCTCCATGACTACCTGGCGGAGGAGGTCGTGGGCGATCTCGACCGGTCGGTCCAGGCCTTCCTCATGCGGACGGCCATCCTCACGAGCCTCGACCAGGGTGCCGCCGCGGTCGTGGGGGACGTTCCGGAGGACGAGGCGGCTCGCCACTTCGAGACCGCGGAACGCGTCGGTCTCCTGCCGCGGATCGGCCGCTCCACGGATGCATATCGCTACCACAAGCTCGTCCGCGACTTCCTCGAGGACCGCCTTCGTCGGGAGATCGGCGAGGCCGGCATCGCCGATCTCCATCGCAGGGTGGCGCGCTATGGCGAGACGATCGACTGGAAACTGGCGGCCCACCACTACGCGGCGGCCGGTGACATCGACGACCTGCGCCGGATCCTGGTCGACTCGATCCAGGACATCATGGGCGGCGGCGGGTTCGCCCTCGCCGAGTCGTACGTCAACCGCTACCCGGAGCTCGAGCCGGATCCGTCCTTCGGCCTGTTCCTCTCACGCCGCGACCTCTACCGCGGCGACTTCGAAGCCGCCCGCGCCCGCGCCCAAGCCGCCGTCGACGCCTACAAGCCAGAGACGGACGGTCCGCTTGGCCACATCGCGTTGGCCAACCTGGCTTCAGTAATGAGCCTTGCGGGTGACCAACGAGGTAGTCGACGCCTCGCCGAACAATTGCGAGCGCTCAACCCAGAACCGGCTCTGGACGTGATCGCTCGCGGGCTCATCGAGGTCGCCGCTATCTCAGTCGACGGCAATTTGGAGAAAGCCAGCCAACTGTTGGACGAGGCACTAGTCGTTCACGCCCGACGCGATCACCCGCATTACCGTGGCATCACTCACTTGAATGGCGCATACGTCGCGCAGGCGCGCGGCCGCGCCACTGAGTGCTTGGCTCACGCGAATGCAGCGATTGAACTCCTCTCGAGCTCCTCGGCTGGCTCGGAGCTGCCATCGGCATTCGTAACGCGTGCCTGGGCCCTACTCCATCTTGGCGACACAAACGAAGGTGAGCGGGCGCTCGCCACGGCTCGGGGTTCGATTGGTCCTTCCAGGCCCATGGCCCTAGTCGAATGCGCCGAGATCGCAGCCGACTACGGAGATCCGCAAGAGGCCGCCGCCATGGTCGAGGAAGCTCAAGCATGCGGCCTGCGCGACTACGAGGATGATCTGCGGCGTGTAGTCGTGGCCGATTTGCGCAGTCGCCTCGGAGAGGTCGCAGAGGCGGAAGGCATCGTCGGTCAGCTCGACTTAACGCGACCTCGTGCTACACCCTCGTTCCCGGGCCTAGTGCATCTGACCGCCGCGAGGATCGCATTTCGCGCAGGCCGCCCGCCTGGGGAGGCCGTTCAGTCCGCCCGCATCGTTCTTACGAACCAAGGAGCAGATCATCTACTCCAGTCAGTGGAGATCCTGGCGATCCTGGCAGGGTCGCACGCTGCCGAGTTATCTGCTGCGCTCCTGCGGGTCATCGATGGCAGGATCGCGTATTTGTCGGTGTGCGCAGACGACATATCGCTTCGTCTGGGCGACGCCCGTGGCGAGATCCGCGACCTTATTCAGCATGAGGCGGCATCTCGGCCACGTCGATGGCGTCCCGTACTCAGACATGTCCTCGATCACGGCGATGCAACGTCCAAGCTGGCGGCTGCCGAACTCCTGGACATGGTCGGTGATACGGA
>VBHW01000006.1:4234-4820 GCA_005881055.1 Chloroflexota bacterium | reverse complement strand
GCACGCCGCCTAGCCCCCCGCGCGCATATGAGAGATCTCGGCCACGTCCAAATTCGAGTTGGCAATCGAGACATTGACCCGTCGTTGGTTCGACGCAAGGTCTTGTCCCTCGCCTGCTTTCTTCTGACTCGATCTGGATTCGCAGCGCCAAGGGACCAGGTCCTGGAAGCCCTCTGGCCGGATCTCGACCCTGCAGTAGCGGTCAACTCTCTAAACCAGACCGTGTACTTCCTGCGTCGGATATTCGAACCTTCATACGTCGAGGACGAGTCTGCCAACTACGTACATCACAACGGCGAGGTCGTCCGCCTGGACCCGGAGCTCGTCACCAGCGACTCCTCTTCTTGTCGGGTGCTGCTCGAATCGGCGCGCAGATCAATGGATCCGGACGCGATCGATCGCGTTAGCGACGCGTATAGCGGACGATTTGCGATCGATTTCGAGTACGAGGAATGGGCGTCTCCATATCGGATGACGCTCCACGCCGCTTATCTAGACGTGATCGAACAGGCGATCCGCATCGACTCCGAAGCTGGCCTGTATGACCGCGCAGCCCGGCTCGCGCGCCGCGCCATAGCCGTTGATC
>VBHW01000006.1:3633-4226 GCA_005881055.1 Chloroflexota bacterium | reverse complement strand
TGGCGCTTCTACGCCTCTACCGGCAGACGGGCTCGCACTCGGCGGCCGCCGAGCAGTACGCGCACTACTCGGCAGTCGTTCGCGAGGATGGCTTCGAGCCGGCACCGCTCGAGAGCCTGTGAAGTGTCAAGAGCCGGTGAAGATAGGTAACCTGACGTATTGACCGGTTCGTTGTAGGGTCCCTATAGTCCGGGTCGCTTACTAGTACCGGAGTACTAGGAAGCAAAGTTAAGACGCTCGGACGCGCCGAAGCACCACCTGAAATGGGCACTTAGGGTGGGGCTGAGCGAGTAGTGCAACCGACCGACTTCATCAGTCAGGTCGGTTTTCGTGTCTTCGAGGCACGGAGGCCGTCAGGAGGAACGAGCGTGCAGCCGGACAGCAGCGCCAAAGGCTGGTAGGCGTAGGGCGAGGCAGGAGATCGACCAAGTGAAGGCTCTGATCTTGCGAACCCTGACGGTGTTGAGCGCCATTGCCGCAACTGCCCTAGCGGGAGGCGCTTCGCTCAAGGGGTTCTGACGTACGTCTTTCCCATTCCGAATCAGGCAGTGGAGGGGTACAGTCTGTTCGGCGGATAGACGTGCGTGGGGCTG
>VBHW01000006.1:0-3580 GCA_005881055.1 Chloroflexota bacterium | reverse complement strand
AGTTTGAATTTTCATGTCGATCCGAACATCGGGATCGACCTCGGGATGGGGCCGGACTGGGCAATCGCGCTGGGCGTCGCGTTCTGGATTTGCATCGCCTTGCTGACGTCGGCGCTCCCGGTCCAAATGCGTCGAGGTACCTGGCTCTCCGTATCGGTAGCGCCAATCATCGCGTGCATGAACCTCGGCGGACCAATCGTCGCTGGTTGGGTCGCGCTCATCGGCTCCACCGAAATGCGCGAGCTGCGTGGGCGCATCCCTTGGTACGGAACCTTGGCCAACCACGCGATGATCACCCTTCCCGCTTTGGCTGGTGGTGTCGTCCTCCACGTCCTGCGTGGTGGACACGCGAAGGAAGAGCTCCTGTGGGATTTCGCGGCGACCATGGCGGCCGCGACGGTTTACCTTGCGCTGAATCTTGGTCTCGCTTCCCTCGCGGTGTCGCTCCGATCGGGCGTCTCGCTCCGCATTGTCCTGTTGGGGGACGCACGCGACTTCGCCGGTAGCCTTTTCGGACTCGCGCCACTGGCTTGGCTGATGGGTCGTATCTACCTACAGGCCGGTTGGTGGGCGACGCTCTTGTTCGCCCTTCCCCTATGGACAACGCGGGTCGCGCACAGCCGCTTCGTCGAGATGCGCGAGATGTTCACCCAGACCATCGAGAGTCTGGCGAACGCCGTCGACAAGCGCGATCCGTTCACGAGCAACCACTCGAAGCGGGTCATGCTCATCGCGAGCGACATCGGCCGCGAGATGAAATGCAGCGAGCCCGAGATGGAGGCGCTCGAATGGGGCGGCCTCCTGCACGACATCGGCAAGATCGGCGTGCGCGACGAGATCCTGCTCAAGCAGGAGAAGCTCACCCGCGAAGAGCGGATGAAGATGAACGCCCACCCGGAGCTGGGCGCCGAGATCATCGCGCCGGTCCGCAAGCTCGCCGCCGAGCTGCCGATCATCCGCCACCACCACGAGTGGTACAACGGCTCGGGCTATCCCGACCGCCTCATCGGCACCGAGATCCCGTGGCTCGCGCGGATCCTCCACGTGGCCGACGCCTTCGAGGCGATGACCGCCCAGCGGCCGTACCGCATGACGCCACTCACCGCCGAGCAGGCACTGTCGGAGCTGCGCAAGTTCGCGGGCATCCAGTTCGACCCGGCCGTCGTGGACGCGTTCGTCCGCACGAACTGGGTCGACGGCGTGCCGGACCCGGGACGCGTGGTGACCCTGCGGCCGATCCCGCTTCTCGCCCAGGCCGCCGGCCGGATGGCCCAGGTCGCGGCAGGGGCGACGCCGCTGCCGGACCCCGGAGCTTCACCCACCGACGCTCGCTAGCGGGTGCTCATCGGCGGTATCGCGCTCGGCCTGATCGCCGGCTTCCTTGCCGGAGGCTCGCTCGCAAACCTCTTCGCGAACACCCGCCGGCTGCGGCTGCTCAGCGTCCTCGTGCTCGGCGCGATCGTCCGTTTCGGGACCGAGCTCGCGCTCAACAACGGGATCGCCCTTGCCGAGTCGATCCGGCTGCCACTGTTCGCCGTCGCCTTCTCGCTCCTCCTCGTCGGCTGCTGGGCGAACCGGCACGAGCCCGGCTTCAGCCTTGCGTTCGTGGGCATCGCCTCGAACCTCGTGCCGGTGCTCCTCAACGGCGGGTACATGCCGATCTGGACGCCGAGCCTCCTCGCCGCGGGCTTTACGCCGGCCGACGTCCAGACGCACTTCCACACGATCCTGCCCCCCGGTCTCGACGCCTCCTTCATCCTCCGGGCGGGGCCCCTCGGCGACGTCATCCCGATCCCGTTGCCGATCGTCCAGAACGTCGCCTCGATCGGCGACGTCTTCCTGGCCAGCGGCCTCGCGTTCTTCGGGTTCGCGAGCCTCGTTCGAGGACGAGCGCGGCAGCCGGAGCCCGCCGCGGACGAGGCCGCGGCCGAGGGCACGGCCGACGCGTGGACCGGCCTCACGCCATCCGAGAGACCGTCGGCGTCACTCACCGGCCTGACCGGCACGGCTCGCCTCCCGCGGACGGTCGACGCGGCGATGCAGGGTCTCGGCGTCCGGGCGGAGACGGGGCTCGCGGCGGGCCTCGCCGAGGCGTCCGTCCTGCAGCGACCGCTCGTACTCGGCGGCTCGAAGGCCGGCCTCTCCTCGCCGGCCCTTGCGCCACTGCCTGGCGAGTTCGACGCGCTCGAGGCAGGCGGTGCTGCCCGGGCGTCGGCCGCCGCGATCGCCCGCCGGGCGGCGCCGCCGCGCCACCATCCGTACGTCCGCCTCGCGCTCAACGGCTCGTTCTCGGCGCTCTGGGTCGGCCAGCTCATCAGCCTGTTCGGCGACCGGATCCACCAGGTCGCGCTCGCGTTCCTCGTCCTCAACGCGACCCATTCACCTTTGCCCGTGGCGCTCGTGTTCCTCGCCGCGACCCTCCCCAACCTCCTCCTCGGGCCGGTCGCCGGGACGTTCGTCGACCGGTGGGACCACAAGGAGGTGATGATCGTCAGCGACCTCGTCCGCGCGGCGATCGTGCTCCTCATCCCCGTCGCCGCCGTGACGAACCT
Source organism: Chloroflexota bacterium (assembly GCA_005881055.1). GTDB lineage: Bacteria > Chloroflexota > Limnocylindria > Limnocylindrales > CSP1-4 > C-114. Next base: position 1,028 of record VBHW01000006.1, on the reverse strand, counting down.
CGCGCTCGTCTACCCGCTCGTGTTCCTCGTCACGGCCGTCTCCCTGTTCTTCAGGCCGGCGAGGACCGCGGTCGTCCCACGGATCGTGGCCCGTGACGAGCTCCTGACGGCGAACTCGGCGACCTGGCTGGGCGACACGCTGGCCGATATCGTCGGGTATCCGCTGGCCGGCCTCTTCGTGGCGTTCCTCGGCTCGGCGCTGCCGCTCGCGTTCTGGGTCGACGCGGGGACGTACGCGGCGTCCGCCGTCCTCATCGCGTCGATGGCGGTTCCGGCGCTCCGGCGCCCGGCCGGACGCTCCGGCGCGCCTGACTTCGTCGGCGAGCTCAAGGAGGGCTGGCGGTTCCTGCGGGGGGAGTCGGTCCTGCTCGCGAACACGCTCCAGGGCGCGGTCGGGCAGTTCACCGTCGGGGTGCTGCTCGCCCTTACGCCCATCTATGCGACCGAGATCGAGCGGGGATGGATCGACGCGCCATCCGCCTACGGATTCCTCGAGACCGCGATCGGCGTCGGCAACCTCGTCGGCGGCGTCGCGATCGGGCTCGTCGGCGCCCGCCTCGCGAAGGGTCGCCTCGTCATCGTCGGGTACGCGGTCTTTGGCATCTGCACCGCGCTCCTCGCGGTCGCCGGCCAGCTGCCGCTGGCGATCGGCCTCCTCGTCGGGTCGGGGATCGCGAACATGATCTACCTCATCCCGAGCCAGACGCTGTTCCAGGAGCGCACCCCTGCCGAGCTCATCGGACGCGTCGTCGGATTCCGCTTCTCGCTCGTCTTCGGCGCGATGACGCTGGCGATGGGCGTCGCCGGAATCCTCGCGACGATCCTCGGGACGGCACCGGTCCTCGGCATCTTCGGCGTGATCACCGCGGTCGCCGGCCTAGCCGGCCTGCTGGTCCCGGCCGTGCGCGACGCCTGACCCCACTGGGCGCCCGGCGGCACGACCGTTTGGTGCGACCACGGTGGCGTGGCGCCTTTCGGTACACTGGCGCCCGCGTCCGGGACCCGAGCGCAGTCGAGGCGACCAGCCC
>VBHW01000417.1 GCA_005881055.1 Chloroflexota bacterium | reverse complement strand
TCACGAGGAGGCCGACCGCGACGATGATCCCCGAGGTGATCGCGGGCGCGAGGGCGAGCACCCCGCCGAGCGCCGACGACGATGGGCTCCGGGCCATCCAGCGGTTGGCGTAGAGGAGCCCGAGCCCGATCCCGCCGAGGACGAGCGCCATGCCCGCCCCGAAGGCGACGACGAGCACGAGCCCGTAGGCCGCCCGTCCGGTGGCGAGGGTCGCGAGAAGGATGATCAGCGCGTTCACGCTCGGGACGAGACCGCCGAACAGCCCGAGCGCGAACAGGCTCCGCCACGTGAGTGGGGTGCCGTCGTCCGGGAGGTGGCGATGGCTGACGCCGGCATGACTGTGGTTCACGTCGTGGCCCTGGTCGTGATCGTGCCCATGGTCATGATCGTGCCCGTGGTCGTCGTGGTCATGATCGTGCCGGTCCGCGCGGTGCAGCCTGCGGCGGACCGCCGCCGATGCCGACGACGAGGACCCCGGAGACGATCCCCGTCACGTGATTGAACGACTCCGGCGTCACGCGGCTCACCGAGAGCACGACGAGCGCGAGAAGCAGCACGCCGATCGTGTGAGCGAGCGTGACCGTCAGCCCGAGGGCGAGCGCGTGGCGAGGCGTCCCACGCGTGCCGACGAGGTAGGCGGCCATGACGGTCTTCCCGTGACCGGGCGTCAGGGCATGGGCCGCTCCGAGCGCCATCGCGGTGAGCAGCGACACGATGACGATCGGCGGCGTGAGGTCGCGAGCCTGGAGGAGCGACGCGATCTCGCCACCGACGCCGCCC
>VBHW01000418.1 GCA_005881055.1 Chloroflexota bacterium | reverse complement strand
CATCGAGGCCGCCGACCTGGATGCCGCGCTCGGCTGGGCGTCGAAGGTCACTCGCACGATCTCAGCGCCCATCGGGGTGTGGCCCTTCGCCGACACGGCCGGCGGCTGAGGGTTGCCGATCGTCGACGACGCGCTGATCGGCCGGACCTTCCGCGAGGAGTCCGGCCGGTCGGTGGCCACCCTGATCCGCATCTTCGGCGACATCGATCTCGCCGAGGACTCGGTCCAGGAGGCATTCGCCCTCGCCCTTCGGAAGTGGCCCGCACACGGCCTGCCGCCGAACCCTGGCGGCTGGATCACGACGACTGCCCGGAATCGCGCCATCGATCACCTCCGCCGGGAAGCGCGCGGGCGGGAGCTCGTCGGGGACGTGATGAGGGGCGCCGGCGAGGAGACCTCGGGACAGGAGGCCGAGCCCGTGCAGGACGACCGACTCCGCCTGATCTTCACCTGCTGCCACCCGGCTCTCTCGCCCGAGGCGCAGATCGCATTGACGTTGCGACTGCTCGGTGGACTCACGACTGATGAGGTGGCCGGTGCCTTCCTCGTGGCCGAGCCCACGATGGCCAAGCGTCTCGTCCGCGCCAAGAACAAGATCAGGGCCGCACACATCCCGTACCGGGTGCCGTCCGAGGCAGAGTTGCCTGAGCGACTCCGTCCGGTCCTAGCGGTCCTCTACCTGATCTACAACGCGGGCACCGGCGGACCCGGCGGCGACGGCCTACGGCAGGAGGCCATACGACTCGCGCGTGCGATCGCCAGCCTCATGCCGGACGAGGCTGAGGTGGCGGGGCTGCTCGCTCTGCTCCTGCTCACCGAGTCGCGGTGGGCGACCAGGTTCGCAGCAGACGGATCCCTCGTTCTCCTCCGGGATCAGGACCGCGCCGCCTGGGACCGGGGCCTGATCGAGGAGGGCCAGACGATCGTCCGCGCCTGCCTCCGCCGAAACCGTCCCGGCCCGTACCAGATTCAGGCGGCGATCAATGCGGTCCACGCCGACGCCGCGTCGATCGAGGCGACCGACTGGAGCCAGATCCTCGGGCTGTACGACCAACTCCTCGCCCTCTCTCCGACGCCCGTCGTCGCGATGAACCGGGCGATCGCGCTCGGCGAGATTCGAGGCCCGGAGGCAGCCCTCGCGCTGCTCGATGACCTCGACCTCGACGGTTATCACCTGTTCCACGCCACGCGGGCGGACATGCTCCGACGTATCGGGCAAACGGAGGACGCCGCGGTGGCCTACGCACGGGCCGCCGACCTCGCAACGAGCGACGCCGAGCGCGCGTTCCTCGCAGGAAGGATGGCGGGCGATCGCGAGGCCTGACTCCGGCCCGCGGCCTGCGATCAAACGGCCCAGCGCGACACCACGTGACCAGCCGACCGGACCATCCTGGTGTCCTGCTGTTCGGCCGCGTACCGCTATCGGGACGGCAGGGCAAGAGGTAGCGGCCGGGAGCGCCCGCTTCGCGCTAGAGTTGCGGCGTGCGACTGGAGCAACGGCACGCGAGCTCGGCCTCGCTCGCGCGACCGTCGCCGACCGTCCCGCGCTGGGCCGTCCTCGTCATCGGTCTCGGGGCGATCGGTGCTCTGCTCGTCGCGGAGCCCGCCCACGGCTCGGCGGGCCTCGCGTCGGACAGTCCGACGCCGACACCCACCTCGAGCCGCATGCCGGCCTCGACACCAACCCCTGCCCCGACGCCCATCAACGTCTATCGCGGAACAGGGGTTGGCATGTTCTCGCCGACGGTCGCGTCCGACCCATTCCGGGTCTACGTCCCGGACGAGGCGTCCGGGACCGTCATCGTCATCGACCCACGAACGTTCAGAATCGTCAGGCGCTACAAGGTGGGTGCCAGCCCCGAGCATGTCACGCCCGACTGGGACCTCCGGCGGCTGTACGTCGAGGCCGTGTTCAGCAACCGACTGACGATCATCGATCCTCGCACGGCACGACCGATCGGCAGCCGCACCGTTCCCGGACCCTACAACCTGTATTTCAGCCTCGACGGGCGCAAGGCGATCGTCATCCTCGACAGCCACCTCGCGGGCGCCCGCCAGGTGTACTTCTACGACCGTCGGACGTGGCGACTCCTCAAGGTCCTCCGTATCCCGTGGGCGGGTGCCGATCACCTCGACTTCACGGCCGACGGCCGGTATGCGCTCCTGAGCACGGAGTACTCCGGCTACGTGGTCAAGATCGACGTTGCCCGAATGAGCCTCGTCAAGGCGCTGTACGTTGGCGGGCGGCCGATCGACGTCCGGCTGGCTCCCGATGGGCGGTGGTTCTATGTGGCCAACCAGTCGCGGGGCGGCGTCTCGGTCATCGATCCCGTCCGCATGCGGCAGGTGGCGTTCCTGCGCACGGGCAACGGCGCCCACGGCCTGGCCATTAGCCGGGACGCCCATCGGCTGTACGTGACCAACCGACTGGCCGGGACGCTCTCGGTCATCGACTTCGCCGGACATGATCGCGGTATCAGCCGACGGAACCCAGCTCTGGATCTCGAACCGGTATGGCGGCACGGTGTCGGTGATCAACGCCAGAACGGGCCGGCGGATCGCACTGATCCGAACCGGCGGTCGGCCACACGGACTGGCCTTCTTCCCACAGCCGGGGCGGCTGAGCCTCGGCCACAACGGGATCTACCGCTAGCCGCTCTCGGACACGATGGAAGAATGGTGGTCACCGCGATCACGGCGTGCCCGTAGGTCGTTTGAGTCACCGTTGGGCATATGCAGGTCCACGCCCTGCGGCAGGCGCCCGGTTACGCTGCCCGCATGTTGCTCGGCATCGATCACCTCGCCATCGCCGTCGCCGATCCGGACCACGCCGCGTTGCAACTCGAGCGGGAGCTCGGCCTCACGTCCGTAACTGGCGGCCGGCACGACGTGCTGGGGACCTTCAACCGCCTCGTCTGGCTCGGCGACTCGTATCTGGAACTCATCGGGGTCTTCGAGCGCGGGCTC
>VBHW01000017.1 GCA_005881055.1 Chloroflexota bacterium | reverse complement strand
CCTGTCAAGCCTGTCCCCCGATGGTACCGAGCAGACGAACGGGAGATGTCGGGGTCGACAAATCCTGCGGCTACCGGACCGGCGCCGCCGCCCGGCTTGTCCGGCGTCAGCGCGGCCTCACCGCCACGAGGATCGCGCGATCGGCTCCCGGCCCGAGCGGCTCTAGGTCGTATCCGCCGGCGACCACCTCCACGTCGAGGCCGGCGTCCGCGGCGAAGGCGCGCAGGTCGTCGGCCGAGACGAGCCGGAGTCGATCGACGCGCATCCAGCGCACGGGCGGCTCGCCCGGGACTCCTTCCTCGTAGATCGACACGAGACGTACGGTGCCGCTCGTGGCATCGTGGGCCGCGGACGCGACCTTCGTCACGAGCTTGCCGGTCTCCGGATCCTGGCGCGGGTACTCGAGCACGATCCGTCCGTCATACCGGCCGAGGTCATCGGCGTCGGGGAGCCAGACGTCGGCGACGGCGAGCCCACCGGGCGCGAGGTGTGCGGCGAGCGTGTGGACCGCACGAGCCTGGGATGCGCGATCGCCGAACAGGAGGAGCGAGTTGAGGGCGACGAACGCGAGGGAGTAGACGCCGGCGTCGGGCAGGCGCACGTCGACCGCGTCGCCGAGCTCGAGTCGCAGGCGCGGGGCGGCTGCGGAGCCGGCCGCCACGGCCCGCCGACGGGCTCGCGCGAGCATCGCCGGATCGCGGTCGATGCCCGTGACGGCATATCCGGCCGCCGCGAGCGGCACGGCCAGGCGGCCGGTGCCGACGGCCAGCTCGAGGATGGGACCGCCGGCTCGCTTGGCGAGCGCGAGGTAGAGCGCGAGGTCACCGGGATCGTCGAGGAGGTCGACGTCGTACAGGCGGGCGAGCGCCGCGGCCTCGGCGCTCTCGGTCCGGCGGCTCTCGGTCCGGCGGCTCTCGGTCCGGCGCCTCTCCGTCCGGCTTCTCTCCGTCCCGTGCCACGCCCCGAGCCTAGCAGGCGGACCGCGCTCGAAACCTCAGCCCGTGAACCGGACGCGCGTGCCAGCCTGCTTCTTCACCGCGAGCGCGCTGATCGCCTCCATGACCGCCCTGTTCGCGGCCATCGCCGTCTGCTCGGCGTGGTCGTACGGGGGCGACACCTCGACCACGTCCATGCCCGCCAGGTCGACCGCGGCGACGATCGTGCGGATGGCACGGAGCACCTCGCGCGTCAGCATGCCGCCCGGCTCGGGCGTTCCGGTCCCCGGGGCGAGACCCGGGTCGATGACGTCGATGTCGAGCGAGAGGTAGATCGCGTCGGGGCCGTCGAGCGCCTCGGCGATCGCCGTCTCGACCACGGCGTCGGCGCCGCGCTCCTCGATCTCGTGCAGGAAGTGGTACCGGAGGCCCTGCTCCTGCATCCAGCGGAAGACCTCCTTCGAGGGCCAGTAGCCATGGAGGCCGACCTGGACGAAGTTCGTGCCCTTCACGGCCCCGGATTCGATGAGCCGGCGCATCGGCGTCCCGTGTCCGGCGAGGACGCCCCAGTCGTCGGCCGCGGTGTCGGCATGGGCATCGAAGTGGACGATGCCGATGCTTCCCGGCCGCCTCACTGTGGCGACCGCGGTCGCGGACGGCCACGTGATCGAGTGATCGCCGCCGAGGACGATCGGGATCGCGCCCGTCTCCGCCACCTCGAGCACCTTCTGGTAGATGAGCGCGTGGGCGCGCTCGAGCCAGGCGGGCACGATGTTCGCGTCGCCGGCGTCGACGACGGTCAGGACGTCGAAGGGCTCGATCCCGAGCTGGAGGGAGTGCACGGAGCCGGACGTGTACTGCGCCTGGCGGATCGCCCGCGGGCCGAAGCGCGCGCCCGAGCGGTGCGAGACCGCGTCGTCGAACGGAGCCCCGACGACCGCGACGTCGACCTCGCGGGAGCGGAGCTCGGCCGGGTCGGTCACCCACGGGAGCTTCGCGAACGAGACCGGCCCGACGTACGTGGGCAGGTCGAAGTCGTCGTACGTCTCGTACTGGCGATCCCAGCCGTTCGCCGCAGCGAAGTCACGGCTGGGCCCATTGCGCGGCTGGGACGGCTGGCGGCGCTCTGGCACGGAGGGGTCCTCCGGGAGACGAACGGCCGGATCGGCCGATTGTCGGAGCGCAGGCGGCGACGTGGCCGCTCGCGCGGACGAGGCTCGTCTCAGGGGGCGCCGCCGGTTCGCATCCGACGTCCAGCGGGGCGCGCCGGACCGATCGTAGCACCCGCTCCCCGGCAGCAGGACCGGCGTCAGCCTCCTGTTGCCCGGAACTCGCGCCAGGCGGCCTCCGGCAGCCCCGGCTCCGCGAACAGCTCATACGCGGTCTGGGCGACGAGGGTCGCCGCAAGGAGCGTCACCTCGTCCGCCTCGGGCTCCGCGGCGGCGTCGCGGAACGCCGTCGAGTGCCCGGGCACACCTTCGTCGCAGATCGCCAGCGTCGGATGGATCGTCGGCAGGTGCTGGCTCACGTTGCCCATGTCGGAGCTGCCGATGTGCCCGCGGTCGTACGGGCGATCCGTCCAGCCGTACGCCCCCAGGTTCTTCCGGAAGCGCTCGACGAGCGTGACGTTGTTCTTCATCGTCGACGATCCGCCCGAGAAGACCGTCTCGCCCTGGGTGTCGGTGGCCAGCGCCGCGGCCGTCACGAGGTTCCGGAACCGCTCGTGCATCTGCCCGAAGTACTCCTGCTCGGCCGACCGGATCATGAACCGGGCGACGGCTCGGTCCGGGATGATGTTCGCGGCCGTGCCGCCCTCGAGGACGATCCCGTGCACGCGGGCGTGCTGCGGCAGCTGCTGGCGCCAGAGGCCGATCGACGAGAAGAGGATCACGAGGGCGTCGAGCGCGTTCCTGCCCGCCCACGGCTCCGATGCGGCGTGCGCCTGGAGGCCGCGGAACGTGACATCGACGTCTTCGCTGGCCAGGAGCTCGCAGCCGACCTCAGTCCGGTCGCCCGGGTGGAAGAGGAGCGCCGCGTCGATGCCCTCGAACAGGCCGTCGTCGAGCATCACCTGCTTCCCCGACCCGAACTCTTCGGCCGGGCAGCCGAGAAACACGATCTCGCCTGCCAGCTCGTCGGCGACCGACGCGAGCGCGATCGCCGCACCGACGCCGGATGCAGCCATCGTGTTGTGACCGCAGCCGTGGCCGAGGCCCGGCAGGGCGTCGTACTCGGCGAGGATCCCGATCCGCGGGCCGGTTCCGTCGCTGCCTTCGAGACTCCCGGCTCTGCGGCCCCGGAGCCGGCCGCGGACGGCTGTCGACAGGCTTCCGGCCGGATGCTCGACCTCGAACCCGTGGCGGGCGACGGCCTCGGCGACCCAGCCGGCCGCCTCGTGCTCCTCGAACGCCCGCTCCGGATGCGCGTGGATCCGGTGGCTGAGCTCGAGGATCTCGGCCCTGGCGTCCTGCACGGCGCCGGCCAGGCGCCGCTTCGCGTCGGCGAACGGCTCGGCCGGTCGGGCAGTCGGATCGAACGGGGTCATTGCGCTCCTTTCGTGGTCCGGTCAGGGTCCAGGGTCAGCGTCGGAGCGTACCGGTCTCTCGGTTCATCGTTCTGCCGACAGCGTCGCCTCGGCGACGGCGACCAGTGTGAGGACGAACAGCGCGATCGGGAGCTGGAGCGCGCCCTGCAGCCGCAGGACGACGAACAGGGCGACGATGACGGCCGCCCAGCTCCCCCGCCGGATCGCCCGCAGCCAGTCTCCCCGGAACGCGAGCCGTCGGTGCCGGCCGAAGACCGCGAGCCAGAACAGCGGGATCGTCGTCAGGCCGACGGCCAGGCCGATGAGCAGGGCGCCGACGAACCCGGCCCCCGGATCGACGCGCGGGTCGCGCGAGGTGACGACGAGCCCGACGAGCGCCCACATGACGGCCGCGATCGCGAAGATGCCGATGTTGGCGAGCCGGTCCCGGGGTTCCATTCGAGCGGGAGTCTACGCGGGCGAGGCGACCCTCTCCGGACATCGGTGCCGCCGCTCAGCGGGGCAGGACGCCTTCGATCTCCGACAGCCTGTGGAGGACGATGTCCGCCCGCACGCTGCGGTCGGGGCGGCTTCCCGGCAGGGGCGACCCGTCCTGGGCATCGCGCAGGTACGCCGCATGCCAGCCCGCTCGCTTGGCGCCCACGACGTCGGCGATCCAGTCGTCGCCGACGTGGAGGATCCGCGGGCCGGGCACCCCGAGCGCGCGGGCGGCCGCATCGAAGATGGCCCCGTCGGGCTTGATCGTCCCGACGCGCTGGCTGACGACGACCGCGGCGAGATGGCGATCCCAGCCTGCCGCCTCGACGAATCGGTCGATCGTCGACGCGAGCGGCCAGTTGGACAGGACGCCGAGCCGGAACCTGCCGGCGAGTCGCTCGAGCAGCGGACCCACGTCCGTCGGCGCCGGCACGAGCTCGACGAACGCCTGGCTGTACGCCCGCACGACATCGGTGCGCTCCGCGTCCGTCGAGTGTCGTCCGGCGGCGATGTCGTCCCAGCGCTCCGTGGGGCTCGGCGCAGCCATGCCGCGAAGCCGTGCGAGGACCCGGGTGACGCGCTGCTCGACGTCGACCTCGCGGAGCTCCGGCACGTCCTCGGCGAACTGGCGCTCGCGCTCCTCGCGCCACGCGTCCAGGAACGCATCGACACGGAACGGACCCAGACGCTCCGCGACCTCCCGGGCGGTCCGCTCGACGACGGCCTGGAGGTGCTCGCGGTGGACCGGCACGAGCGTGTTCCCGAAGTCGAACGTCACCGCCGCGATGTCGAGCTGAGCGGCTGCCCGCCGTCCGCCGGCGCGGCGCCGGGAGATGGGCGACGCGGCGCCTGACGCGGCGCGTCCCACGCTCACCCGCTCCGGCCGCGGGCCACGCTCGCCGGGCAGATGTCGCGGTACGGGCAGTACGTGCAGGAGAGCGGATCGGGTCGCGGCTCGAAGTCTCGCGCCCGGATGCCTGCCGCCGCGCGGGCGATGCGTGCCCGGGCCTTCTCGAGCCGGCGATCGTCGACTTCGGCCCGCCCGACCAGCCCCGACTCGAGGAACCAGAGCTGGACGGCGTCCGGGAGGCGGCCGGTCTGCGCCTGGTACCCGAGCGCGTAGATCGACAGCTGCAGCGACTCCCGCGCGCGCTGCCGGGCTGTCGCGGGATCGCGGACGTCGCTCGACTTGTAATCCGTGATCGTCACGCGCTCACGGGGCAGCAGCGGCAGTGTGTCCTCGATGACGTCCGGCATGGTCGAGGATCGACTCGTCTCGGAAGCCGCGATGCCTGCCCTCGAGCCGGCCGCACGTTCGCCTGATCGCGCGGGAACATCTCCGCCACCCTCCCCGACAGGCTCGATGTCGATCCGATCCCATCGGCCGCGGATGCGGTCGCCGCCGAGGCTGAACGTGAACTCGCGCTCGACGTACGCCGGCACGACGGCGTCCGGGCGAAGCTGGTCGGCCCGGAACCGGCGCAGCGCCTCACGGCCGGCGGCCAGCCGCGCCTCCTCATGCTCCCGCGTCAGGAACCCTTCGTTCGACCATGCCGCCTGGAAGGAGGCATTGAGCGCCTCCTCGGACATCACCTCGCCGCGGGCGTGGCGCCGGTGGAACTCCTGCACGGCCGCGTGGAGAGCGGCCCCGTACACCAATGAGTGGTGCGGCGGCACCGGCAACCGGAGGACGTGCGAATACCGGTATTTCGCGGGACACGTCAGGTACGCGTCGATCGAGCTGTGGCTCAGCATGAGGGGCTCGGACCGCGCCGGCCCCGGCTGCGGGATGACCTCCGGCGGTGGCTCGATCGCCTGGAACGCGGCCAGCTTCTCCAGCGCCGAGGTTGGCCCGGTCGCCGGTCCGGGCGCCCCCGGCAGGTCGAGTGCCTCGAGTACGAACGGAGACACCCGGCGCGCCCGGGGGCCGCCGTAGTCGGCGGCATGGCTCAGCAGGAGCTCGTCCCGCGCCCGGGTCATCGCGACGTAGAACAGGCGGCGCTCCTCCTGGAGCGCGAAGTCGCCCTCCGGGAGCGCCTCGTCCAGGAGCTCGACAGGCAGCGGCAGCGGATCGCGCCGCGCCGCCGTCGGGAAGCGTCCCGCGACGAGCCCGGGCAGGAACACGGTCGGGAACTCGAGGCCCTTCGCCTTGTGCACGGTCAGCACCGCGACTGCGTCGGCGTCGGCATCGAGGTCGGCGGTCGCGGGGTCGTCGCCGGCCTCGACGAGTGTCGCGAGATGGGGTACGAGGAAGGCGGCGCGCGGGTCCGCGAGGAGGAGGGAGCGCGTCCGCACGACGTCGAAGAAGCGCGCCGCGTTCTGGAGCGCCTCGACCGCCGCCGCGCTGTCCTGGGCCGCCCAGCGGGTGAGGAGCCCGGACTCGCGGAGGAACGCATAGAGCACCTCGCCGGCCGATCGCTCATGGGCGAGCCCGACCCAGCGGCGGAGGTCCGCGACGAGCCGGGTGAGCGCATCGCGCGTTCCGGGCGCCAGCCGGAGCAGGCCCGGCTGCCGGTCGAGCTCCTCCAGCACTTCCCAGAGCGAGCGGTTCCGGCGGCGGGCGGCGTTGACGATCGCCGTCAGGTCCTCGCCTGCCATGCCGTAGACGTCGCTCGCCGCGAGCGCATAGACGTCGGTGCTCGACGAGAGGTCCGACACCGCACGCAGGAACGACAGCAGGAGCCGCACCTCCGGTCGACCGTAGAGCCCGGTCGTGCCCGAGAACCGCCACGGGATCCCGCCGACGTTGAGCGATCGGAGGACCGGGTCGGCCGCCGCGTTCGTGCGGACGAGCACGGCGTGATCCCGCGGGCGGGCGCCGCCCGAGATACGGCGGCCGATCTCTTCCGCGACCCAGTCGGCCTCGTCCGAGCCCGTCGCGAACGCCTCGAGGCGCACGATCGGCGTCTCCTCCGCCGACCGCTCGGCGCGCAGCCGCTTGACGATGCCGGCCCGGACCTCGAGACGATCCGGGTCGTTGTGGCGGACGAGCCGGTACGCGGCGTCGAGGATCGGCGCGAGCGACCGGTAGTTGCGCCGCAGGACGACGAGGCGCGCACGCCGGTACCGCTCGCGGAACTCGATGATGTTGCTGATCGCGGCGCCCCGGAACCGATAGATCGACTGGTCGTCGTCCCCGACGACCGTCACGTTGCGATGCGGCTCGGCGAGGAGCGCGACGAGCTCGGATTGCGCCCGGTTCGTGTCCTGGAACTCGTCGACGAGGATGTACTTGAAGCGCGCCTGGAGGGCCTGGCGGATCGCCGGCGACTCGCGGAGCGCTCGGAGCGCGACGCTCACCTGGTCGCCGAAATCGAGGTAGCCGGCGCCGGCGACGAGCTCCTGGTAGCGGCCATAGCAGCGCGCGAGCTCGAGCTGCCGGGCTGCGTCCTCGACGGCGGCATCGGCCGCGTCACGGTCCGCATCGGTCGGCAGCTCCGATCCGTTCGCCGGGTCTGTCGCCGGGTCCGCCGCGGCCGCGAGATCCCCGGCGAGCCGTTCGGCCGCCGCCACCCGGTCCTGCGCGTACTCGAGATACCGTGCGGGCGATACGTCCTCGTCCTTGCAGCGGCTGAAGAGAGCGGCGAGGGCGTCGAGGAAGCGCGTCGGGTTGCCGAGGGGCCGGAAGCGGTCGAGCTCGAAGTCGAACAGGCGCTCG
>VBHW01000414.1 GCA_005881055.1 Chloroflexota bacterium | reverse complement strand
ATCATCCGCGGCGACGTCCCGGAGACCCTCAAGGACAAGCGCGTCGTCGCGCTCGACCTCGGCGCCCTCATCGCCGGCGCGAAGTTCCGCGGCGAGTTCGAGGAGCGCCTCAAGGCCGTGCTCAAGGAGATCAAGGACTCCGAGGGCCGGATCATCCTGTTCATCGACGAGCTCCACACGGTCGTCGGCGCCGGCGCGGCCGAGGGCGCGATGGACGCCTCGAATCTCCTGAAGCCGATGCTCGCGCGCGGCGAGCTCCACACGATCGGTGCGACGACCCTCGACGAATACCGCAAGCACGTCGAGAAGGACGCGGCCCTCGAGCGGCGCTTCCAGCCGGTCATGGTCGACCAGCCGACCGTCGAGGAGACGATCAGCATCCTGCGCGGCCTCCGGGAGCGCTACGAGGTCCATCACGGCGTCCGGATCCTCGACTCCGCGCTGGTCGCCGCCGCGACCCTGTCGAACCGCTACATCACCGAGCGCTTCCTGCCGGACAAGGCGATCGACCTCGTCGACGAGGCGGCGAGCCGCCTGCGCATGGAGATCGATTCGATGCCCATCGAGCTCGACGAGCTCGAGCGGCGGCGGATCCAGCTCGAGATCGAGCGGGAGGCCCTCCGCAAGGAGAGCGACGACGCGTCGAAGGCCCGCCTCGCGGCCCTCGAGCGCGAGCTCGCCGACATCGAGGAGGAGGCCGGCGCGATGAAGCAGCGCTGGTCGGCCGAGAAGGACGCGATCTCCGCCATCCGGACGACGAAGTCGGAGCTCGAGAGCCTCGCCACGCGGATCGAGCAGGCGGAGCGCGAGGCCGACTACGGCACTGGGCGAGGCCCTCGGCGATGGCGGTCTTGCCGACGCCCGGCTCGCCGATGAGGACCGGGTTGTTCTTCGTCCGGCGCGAGAGCACCTGGATGACCCGCCGGATCTCCTCGTCGCGGCGTGGACCGGGATCCCCGTGACCCGGCTCATGGAGGGCGAGACCGAGAAGCTCGTCCACATGGAGGAGCGGCTCCATCATCGGGTCGTCGGCCAGGACGAGGCGATCCGGGCCGTGTCGGACGCGGTGCGCCGCGCACGGGCAGGGCTCAAGGACCCGCGCCGGCCGATCGGCTCGTTCCTGTTCCTCGGGCCGACCGGCGTCGGCAAGACCGAGCTCGCCCGGGCGCTCGCCGAGTTCATGTTCGACGACGACGGCGCGATGGTCCGGATCGACATGAGCGAGTACATGGAGAAGTTCGCCGTGTCCCGCCTCGTCGGCGCTCCCCCGGGCTACGTCGGCTACGAGGAGGGCGGCCAGCTGACCGAAGCCGTGCGCCGCCGGCCGTACCAGGTCATCCTGCTCGACGAGATCGAGAAGGCCCACCCGGACGTGTTCAACGTCCTCCTCCAGGTGCTCGACGACGGGCGGCTGACGGACGGCCAGGGCCGGACCGTCGACTTCAAGAACACCGTCGTGATCATGACGAGCAACGTCGGCTCGCAGTTCATCGCCGGGTTCACGGCGCGCGGGGACGCCGGCGACGACACCGCCTACGAGGCGATGAAGGCCCAGATCACGGAATCGCTCCGACTCCAGTTCCGGCCCGAGTTCCTCAACCGGGTCGACGAGGTCATCGTGTTCCACGCGCTGACCGATGCCGACCTCGCCGCGATCGTCGACCTCCTGCTCGCCGACCTCTCACGCCGCCTGGCGACCCAGGACCTGACGCTCGAGCTGACCCCCGCGGCGCGATCGCTCATCGCCCGCGAGGGCCACGATCCGGCGTACGGGGCGCGGCCACTCAAGCGGACGATCCAGCGGCTCGTCGAGAACCCGTTCGCCCGGGCGCTCCTGCAGGGCCAGTTCAAGCCCGGCGACCACATCGTCGGGGACGCCGACGTGATCGGCGGGACGATCGTCTTCTCGACCGAGGGGACGACGCTCGCCGTCGAGACCGACGAGCGGCGGGATGCTCGCGTGCCCGCCGGCACGGGCGGGCGGGCCCGGGGCAAGGGACGGACGGAGTCGCCGCTCGACCTGCCCGACATCGACGAGAAGCCCACCAAGGAGCGCGGCGAGCTCGTCAACTAGGCTTCGTCGATGCGCTTCGACGACGCGGCTGTCCGGCTCGCCCAGCTCTCCTCTGCCGAGGGGCTGCCCGCCGGGCCCGACGTCCTCATGCCCCAGTTCACCGACGGCCGCGTCCG
>VBHW01000016.1 GCA_005881055.1 Chloroflexota bacterium | reverse complement strand
GATAGTAGGCGTGGAGCCCGCGCACGTCCGGCAGCACGACGATCCCGGCGCCGCCGGGCTCGGCCGCCCGTGCCTCGAAGGCCATGAGGCGGTTCCCGTCGCCGGCCGTGAGCGTGAGCTCGCGGGAATCGAGCGCGCCGCCGACGATCGCCGGGATCGGCGGCCGGGCCTCCGTCGTGAAGCACATGAATTGATCCTCCATCGCATCGGCAGGCCCGGATCCCCGGTATGGACACGCAGCGTACGATCGTTCCGGCGGGCGCGCCTGACGTCCGCTCATGAAGGGACGGGGTGCTCATGACCGACGAAAGCGCCGAAGGATATATCGCGGGTGCCCTGCCGCCGGAGGCGACGGAGGCCATCGGCTCGGCCGTGGACTGGGTCGGGGAGAAGGCCGGAGAGGCAGTCGACTGGGCGACCCAGGAAGTCAAGGACGTCGGCCAGACGATCGGTGAGGGCATCGACTGGGTCAAGGATCACCCGGAGTCGCTCCTCGAGTAGCGGGCGTGATCGGGCCCGAACCGCGTTCATCGCGTAAGGAGCACCGACCATGACAGAGGACACTGCGGGCCAGGACCTCGTGACCGATGCCGCCAAGGATGGCGTCCTCGAGTCGGCGTGGAACGGGATCACCGGTGGGGCCGAGGCCGTTGGGGGCTGGGCCCTCGACGAGGCCACGGCGGTCAGCGAAACAGCCATCCACGCCGGATCGGGCGTCGTGAACATGGTCGAGGGAAACTGGGACGACGCCGCGAAGGACATGACAGAGATGTCGTCCTCCGCGGTGAACTTCCTCACCGGCGGGGCCGTAGGCGCCGTCGAGACGGGATACAACGTCGGCGTGGTGGCGACCGGGGGCGGCCCGAGCGCCTCGGACCAGGAGAACAACGCGCTCAAGGCCGCCGGCGAGTGGCTCGGCGACCAGGCCTACGACCTCACACATCCGGACGAGCAGTGACCGTCAAGCCGCCAGATCCGGGTCGTCGTCCGTGTTGTGGGTGGCTCGACGGGGTGGCGCGTCGGACGGGGAGACGAGACTGAGACATCGATTGCGCACGCTTTCGAATACCGCGGGCATGGACCGCGATTCAATGAGAGGTATGGGACATGGGTGACAGCGAGAACACAGCGGGCGACGAAGCGGCAGAGACCGGCCTCTCGACAGCGATCGACGTCCTGGGCCACGGTGTCGAAGCCGTCGGCGGCTGGGCGGTGAACGAGGTCGCCGCGGTCGGCGAGACCGCCTATCACGCCGGATCCGGCGTGGCGAACATGGTCGAGGGCGACTGGGACGCCGCCGCCAAGGACATGACGGAGATGTCGTCCGCCGCGCTGAACTTCGTGACGGGTGGGCTCACGGGTGCGGCCGAGACGGGCTACGACCTCGGCGTTTCCAGCACCGGCGGGGGCCCGGGCGCTCACGACGAGGAGAACAACGCCCTCAAGGCCGCAGGCGAGTGGCTCGGCGACAAGGCATACGACCTCACGCATCCCGACGAGCAGTAACCATCCCGATGGCCTGAGCCCAGGCCATCCGCAGCGATCACAGCGAGACCGCCGGGCTCTTCCGAGCCGGCGGTCTCCACATTTCCGGGTTCACGCACGGGCCGCTGATAGAATCGTGCGATGCCGGGCCCCCTCGTCGTGCAGAAATACGGTGGTTCGTCGCTCGCCGACGCCGATCGCATCCGGCGCGTCGCGCGGCGGATCGCGCGTGAGCGTGCCGGGGCTGCCGAGCTCGTCATCGTCGTCTCGGCGATGGGCGACACGACCGACGAGCTCCTCGCGCTCGCCGGCGCGATCACGGACGAGCCCGACGCGCGCGAGCTCGACGTCCTCCTCGCGACCGGAGAGCACCAGAGCGCGACTCTGCTGTCGATGGCGCTCCACGCACTCGGCGTCCCGGCGATCTCGCTGACCGGCGCGCAGGCGGGGATCACCACTGACGGCCGTTACGGCAAGGCGCGGATCGCCGGCGTCGAGCCACGCCGGATCCGGGCCGAGCTCGACGCGGGCAAGGTCGTCATCGTCGCCGGCTTCCAGGGGCTGCGCGGAGGCTCGGACACGACGGCCGTCGCGCTCGCGGCGCGGCTGCATGCCGACCGCTGCCAGATCTTCACGGACGTGCGCGGCATCTTCACCGCCGATCCCCGTCTCGAGCCCACCGCCCGGCAGCTGCCCCTGATCGGCTACGAGGAGATGCTCGAGCTCGCCCACCAGGGCGCCCAGGTCATGCAGACCCGCGCCGTCGAGCTCGGCTGGGTGAACGGCGTCGTCATCGAGGTCCTGAGCTCCTTCGAGGACGCTCCGGGCACCGTCATCGCGGAGGACCCGCTCGTGGAGCAACGCAACAAGGTCCGGGGGCTCGCCCACGATCGGAACGTGGCGAAGGTCACCCTCGTCGACGTGCCCGACCGACCGGGCGTCGCGCGCTCGGTGTTCGAGCCGCTCGCCGAAGCGGGGATCATCGTCGACATGATCGTCCAGAACGTCGGCCACGGCGGCGCAACGGACCTGAGCTTCACGGTCCCGCGCGCGGATCTCGGGCGCGCCAAGCGGATCCTCGAGCCGATCCTCCGCACGCTGGGCTTCCGGGAGCTGACGACCGATTCGGCGATCGCGAAGATCTCGATCGTCGGGGCGGGCATCCAGAACGCGCCGGGCTATGCAGCCCGCATGTTCGGCGCGCTCGCCGACGCCGGGATCAACATCGAGATGATCTCGACGTCCGAGATCCGGATCACGTGCCTCATCGCCGAAGACCAGGTCGACGCGGCGGTGCGGGCGCTCCACGCGGCATTCGAGCTCGAGCGGCCGGACGAGATGGGGGAGGGGGCGGGCGCCGTCGGAGCCGCCTCGTGACGGCCGCGCAGTGACGGCCGAGGCCACGAGGTCCGGGGGCTCCCGGAGCGGCCCGGCGGGGATCACCGTCCCGCTGCCGGGAAGCGGCCCGGCCTTCCTCAGCCGCCGCCAGCTGTTCGGCCGCGTCGGGTCGACGAACGACGTCGTCCGCGGCTGGCTCGCCGCCGGGGTCGCCGAGGTGTGCCTGGCGGTGGCCGACGAGCAGACCGCTGGGCGCGGCCGGGAAGGCCGGCGCTGGCTCGCGCCGTCCGGCGCGGCGCTCCTGATCTCGCTCGGCTTCCGGCCCGCATGGCTGCCCTCGGACGGGGCCTGGCGACTCGCCGCGGCGGTCGCCCTCGCGATGGCCGATGCCGCCATCGAGGTGGCGGGGCTGCCGGCCGGGTCGGTCGCCCTCAAGTGGCCGAATGACCTGGTGATCGAGGACGGGGGCCCGCGTGACCCTCGCCCGGGGATCCTCCGCAAGCTGGCCGGCCTGCTCGGCGAGACGGACGGCCTCGGGTCGGGCGATCCGCGGGCGGTCATCGGGATCGGCGTCAACGTCGACTGGCCTGCGGCCGCGTTCCCTGCCGAGCTCGCGGCCGGGATGACGAGTCTCCGCGAGTGTGCCGGCGACCACCCCGTCGATCGCTCCGCCCTCCTCGAGGCGTTCCTCGCACGGCTCGAGCCCCGCGTGGTGGCCCTCCGCGCGGGCCGGTTCGACGGCGACGAGTGGGCCGGGCGCCAGGTCACGACGGGCCGCGACATCACCCTGGAGTTGGCCGAGGACGGCCGCGAGACCGTGCAAGCGGTCGGGGTCGACCGGCTGAGCGGGGCATTGCTCGTGGGCCAGGGGCTCGTCCCGCGACAGGTCTTCAGCGCCGAGATCCAGCACGTGCGCCTCGCCGGGCCACGGGGCATGGTGTAACGGAATGCCGCGGCCGGTGTTCGGAAGGGTGAGCGCCCAGAAGGAGGCCAGGAGCGCTCGAGTCGGCGCCACCGTCGCGCACCTCGATCGGGATCGTGCACTCGTCGAGGCCGCGCGCGACGACCCCGCTGCCTTCGAACCCCTCTATCGCAGGTATCTCGCCCAAGTGTATTCCTACGCGTACTACGAGCTCGGCGACCACCACGACGCCGAGGACGCCACCGAGCGGACGTTCCTCCTCGCGCTGGCCCACCTCGGCCGATTCGAGGAGCGGGCCCGGCCGGCCGACGGCGAGGGCGCCTCGACGTTCCGCGTCTGGCTGTTCCGCATCGCCGCGCGCCGCCGCCATCCGACGGCCCCGCTCGACGCCGCCGCGGTCGTTCCCGATCCGCTCGACGTCGAGGGCCGCGCCGCGGCGCGCGAGGACGTCGCCGCCGCATGGGCCGCGGTCGGGCGCCTGCCGGCGGACCGACGCCGGGCGATCGTCCTGCGCTTCGTCGACGAGATGAGCACCGCGGAGATCGCCGGCATACTCGGTCGCTCCGAGAACGCCGTGCGCGTCCTCATCCACCGGGCGCTCCGGTCCGTGGCGCGCGACCTCGGTCGCGGGCGCGCCGCGAAGGACAGCCCGGCCCGATGACGTTCCCGCTGCGGGATCGCGCCGACGCCGACGCGATCCTGACCGACCTGTACCTCGACGCTCTCCTCGCCGCGCACGACCGGCGCGCGACGGACGTGCCGACGAGCGCGGACCTCGATCCGGCGATCCGGTTCGCCGCCGGCCGCCTGTCGTCCGATCTCGCCCGCGTCCACCCGTCGTTCCGGTTCGAGGAGCGGCTCGCCGCGCGCCTCGCGGAGCTTGCCGCGCACATGCGCCTGGCTGCGGCGGCCGGCGGCTCCGACGCCCGGGCGCCGCTCGACCCGTCGCTCGATCCGCATCTCGACCCCGCGTTCGGCCCCGACGAGGACCCGGCCGCGGATCCCGAGTCGCTCCACAACGTCCGGCCGCTGCTCCTCGGCGGCGCGCTGACGTCCGCCGCCCTCTCGCTGGCAGGAGCCGCCTACGTCGCCTGGCGGCGATCGCGCCCGCCCCTCACGCCGATGGCCCGAGCCGTACGGGCCGTCGCGCAGTCTCGGCCAGGAGGGGGCGCCCGGCAGGGCGTCCGGCCCCGGAGCCTCAACTGATGCCGATCAAGCTCCCCTCCTTCCGCCAGCGGCGCGACGCGTACCCGCCCGACCTGTGGACGAAGTGTCCGTCGTGCGAAGAGATGCTCTTCAACCGACAGCTCGACAAGGTCCGCCGCGTCTGCCCGAGCTGCGGCCACCACTTCCGCCTGCCGGTCGCTGCCCGGCTGGAACTGCTCCTCGATCCCGGGACGTTCGAGGAGCACGACGTCGGGCTCGAGTCCGTCGACCCGCTCGGGTTCGTGGACCAGAAGCCATACCCGGAGCGCCTGGCCGCCGCCCAGGCCGCGACCGGCCTGCGAGACGCGGCCGTGTGGGGCTTCGGACGGCTCCACGGGCGCGTCGTCGCGATCTGCGTCATGGACTTCGGCTTCATGGGCGGCTCGATGGGCTCGGTCGTCGGCGAGAAGGTCGCCCGCGCGGCCGAGGGAGCGCTCGAGGCCCGCGTGCCGCTCATCATCGTGTCCGCATCGGGCGGGGCGCGCATGCAGGAGGGCACGCTCGCCCTCATGCAGCTCGCGAAGACGATCGCAGCGATCGAGCGACTCCGCGCCGAGGGCGTCCCCTTCATCTCGATCCTCACCGACCCGACGACCGGCGGCGTGTTCGCCTCGTTCGCCGCCCTCGGCGACGTGAACATCGCCGAGCCGAATGCGCTCATCGGCTTTGCCGGAGCGCGGGTCACGGCCGGGACGATCGCCGCCGAGCTGCCGCCGGGGTTCCAGCGCTCGGAGTTCCTGTTCGAGCACGGGTTCCTCGATCGCGTCGTCCATCGCGCGGAGCTGCGCGGAGAGGTAGCCGCGCTCCTCGGCTACCTCGTCCCGGCGACGTTCGAGGAGCCGAGCGCCGAGCCGATCGCGATCCCGGCGTTCCGGCCACTGTCGTTCCTCAGCGCCCTTGCCGACCGGGTGATGCCCGAGGTCGAGCCCGAGGCGCCCGCGCCGAACGGCCCGCCGGTCGCGAACGGCCCCGCCGCCGACGGCGCCGCGACGAGGCCCGACACGGTCGGCGGGGACGGCTCTGGACGGCGCTCGGCGCGCCGCGACGGACCGGGCGAGAGGAGCGGATTGACAACCCGGGACGGCGCGCCCGATGGCGCGTCGTCGACGGTCGGCGCGGAACCGACGGATGCGGCGCCCGCGGCGCAGGTTCAGGATGCCGAACCGGCTCGAGTCGCGGCGTCGCCGGAGGAAGGAGCGCGGCATGGTTGACCGCCTGCTCGGCCGTCGCGAGGACGGCACGCACCGGGAACCCGCGGCGCGTCGGGAGTCCGCCGATGCCGACGCGACCCTGGCGCCGCGCGACGCTGTCTGGGCGCGCGTCCAGCTCGCCCGCAACGTGAAGCGGCCCCATACGCTCGAGCTCGTCGGGCTCATGACCGACGAGTTCATCGAGCTCCACGGCGATCGCCTCTTCGGCGACGACCCCGCGATCGTCGGCGGCTTCGCACGGCTCGGCGAGCGCCGCGTCGTCGTCATCGGCCAGCAGAAGACATCCGGCGAAACTTCGGGATGCCCCACCACGAGGGATACCGCAAGGCGATGCGGCTCATGGAGCTCGCCGAGCGGTTCCGGCTCCCGGTCGTCACGTTCGTCGACGTGCCGGGAGCCCACCCCGGACCGGAGTCCGAGGAGCGCGGGATCGCCGAGGCGATCGCCCGCTCGATCGGCCTCATGACCCGGCTCCGCACCCCGATCGTCGCCGTCATCACGGGCGAGGGAGGGTCGGGGGGCGCGCTCGCCATCGCTGTCGGTGACGTCGTCATCGCCCTCGAGAACGCGGTCTACTCGGTCATCAGCCCGGAGGGCTGCGCCTCCATCCTGTGGCGCACGCCCGACCAGGCGGCGACAGCTGCAGTGGCAATGCGCATGACCGCCGGTGACCAGCTCGCTCTCGGCGTCGTCGACCTCGTGGTCGACGAGCCCCACGATGGCGCCCAGGCCGATCCCGCCGAGGCGGCCCGGCGGCTGCGCTCGGCGATTGTCGGCCAGCTCGGGGCGCTCGAGCGCCAGCCGATCGACTCGCTCGTCGAGGCCCGCTACCGCCGGTATCGGCAGCTCGGCGCGTACACGGTCGTCAGCCAGCCCGCGCCGCCGACACCCGAGCGGCCCGGGCTCGGCGAGCGCCTGCGGGTATTCCTCGGATCCGGCCGAGGGGCCCTCGGGCAGCTGCCGGGCCGGACCGACGAGCCGCCGGCCCGCGAGGACGTCTGAGCGGTGACGGAGAGGGACGGCGAGCGGCGGCGCGCGCGGAGGGACGACACGGCCCACGACGCGGCCCTGGAGGCGGCCCAACGGACCGACGAGCCGCCGGCCCGCGAGGACGTCTGAGCGGTGACGGAGAGGGACGGCGAGCGGCGGCGCGCGCGGAGGGACGACACGGCCCACGACGCGGCCCTGGAGGCGGCCCAACGGACCGACGAACGGGCCGACAAGGGGACCGACCGCCGCGCGCCGCGTGAGCGCCTGGCGGATCACGCAGCCATCGACGGGCTGAGCGAGGAGCTCCTCCCGGCGCTCGTTGCCAAGCTCGGCGCCAGCGACCTCGGCGAGATCGAGGTGCGCGAGGGTGGCTGGCGGATCCGCCTCCGTCGCGCGATCGACTCGTCGGCGCGGGTCGACGGCTTCGGACGGCGGGCGACCGATCGGCCGTCGCGGCCGCAGCCCGGCCATTCGGGCCACGGCCACGCGCCGGCCGCGCTCGAGGGCCACCTCGCGGCGACCGCGCGCGACGGCCATGGCACGCTGGCGCCCGTCGGGCCGGGCCGGCTCGATCACGAGGGCGGTGGCACGGGCCGGGCGGGGGCGCATCGTGCCGTCGCGACGTCACCCGCGGTCGGCATCTTCCAGCCTCGCCCGGAGATCCGGCCGGGATCGAAGGTCCGCAGCGGGGATCGTCCGCCAGGACGTCGTGTCGCCGGTCGACGGGATCGTCGGCGCCACGCTCGTGGAGCCCGGCGACGCGGTCGAGTATGGCCAGGACCTCGTGCGGATCGAGATGATCGGCGCGGTCGCGTCGTCCGGTGCCGAGGGACCGGCCTGATGTTCTCGAAGGTGCTCATCGCGAACCGCGGCGAGATCGCCCTGCGGATCCTGCGGGCGTGCCGGACGCTCGGCGTGAGCTCGGTCGTCGTCTACAGCGAGGCCGATCGCGAGAGCCTGCCCGTCCAGCTCGCCGACGAGGCAATCTGCATCGGGCCCGCGGACGCCAAGCGCAGCTACCTGTCGGCGCCGGCGGTCATCAGCGCGGCGCTCGTGACCGGCTGCGACGCGATCCATCCCGGCTACGGGTTCCTGTCGGAGGACGAGGGATTCGCCGAGGTCGTCCGCGCGCACGACCTGACGTTCATCGGCCCGCCGCCGGCGGTGCTCGAGCGCTTCGCGTCGAAGGAGGGCAGCCGCCGGCTCCTCGGAATGCACGGCCTCCCGACGATCCCCGGCTCCGACGGGATGCTCCGGGACGACGCCCATGCGCTCGAGGAGGCGGAGCGCATCGGCTTCCCGATCCTCATCAAGCCCTCCGCCGGCGGCGGCGGCAAGGGCATGCGCATGGTCCGCTCCCCCCGGGAGCTCGAGGCGGCCCTGCAGATCTGCCGGTCCGAGGCCCGCGCGGCATTCGGCGACGACTCGCTGTACCTCGAGCGCTGGCTCGAGGACAACCGCCACGTCGAGGTCCAGGTCGCGGTGGACCGCTTCGGCCATGGCGTCCACCTCGGCGAGCGGGACTGCTCGGTCCAGCGGCGCCACCAGAAGATCGTCGAGGAGGCGCCGACGCCTGCGCTCTCCGCCGCCGCCCGAACCGAGCTGGCCGAGCGGGCGATCCGTGCCGTCGTCGCGGCCGGCTACGAGAACGTCGGCACGCTCGAGTTCCTCGTCGATCGCGAGGGCAACTTCTACTTCATCGAGATCAACTGCCGGATCCAGGTCGAGCATCCGGTGACCGAGATGCTCACCGGCATCGACCTCGTGGGGACCCAGATCCGGATCGCGGCAGGCGAGCCGCTCGCGTTCAGCCAGGCGGACGTCGTGCCGCGCGGCCACGCCATCGAGTTCCGGATCAATGCCGAGGACGCCGAGCACGAGTTCCGCCCACAGGCCGGGATGATCGAGCGGTTCGTCACGCCCGGCGGCCCGGGGGTCCGGATCGACTCGCACCTGTACGCCGGCTACGAGGTGCCGCCGTATTACGACTCGCTCATCGGGAAGCTCATCGTCTGGGCGCCCGATCGACCGTCGGCCATCGCACGGGCGCGCGTGGCCCTGGACGAGATGCTCATCGACGGGGTCACGACGAACGTTCCCATCCACCAGGCGCTCCTCGCCAACGAAGCGTTCCTCGAGGGCCGCATGACGACGAGTCTCCTCGACCGGGTCGGCAGCGCGGCGTTCCTCGCCGCCGCGAGCCGGGCGTGAGCCGGAGCGCCAGCCCTCGGACCGACGCGCGCACGTCGTGCGGACATACGCGTCGACGTCCGCAGGCCGATGCACGGCTGCACGCGTCCGACGCTCGCGCGTCGCGCCGGTCGCGACACTTGTCGACATGATCACGGGACTCACCCGGGGCCCGTCGTGACCGGCACCACCGAGCGACCGAGCGCACCTCCGCCCGCCCCTCCGCCCGACGCCCCGCCGGACGCCCAGCCCGACGCACTGCGAGCGTCCGGTCCCGTCCACACGACGCGCGAGATCGAAGCGCTCATCCCGCACCGCTGGCCGTTCCTCCTGGTCGACCGGATCGTCGAGTACGACCCCGAGCACGGGCGGATCGTCGGCGTGAAGGCCGTCACGGCCACCGAGTGGTATTTCCAGGGCCACTTCCCGGGATTGCCGGTCATGCCCGGTGTCCTGCAGGTCGAGGCCCTCGCCCAGACGATGGCCGTCTACGTCGGCAAGCAACCGGGCTTCGGCGATCGCATCGGGCTGTTCGCCGGCATCGAGGACTGCAGGTTCAAGCGCGTCGTCACGCCAGGGGATACGCTCCGCCTCGAGGTCACGATGGAGAAGCTCGGCCGGCGGTTCGGACGGGGCAGGGCCGTGGCGAGCGTCGACGGCGAGGTGGCCTGCGAGGCGACGCTGAGCTTCATCATCCCCGACGCATCAGTGCTCCGATGACGACGCGGATCGCGGTCCTCTCGGACGTCCACGGCAACTCCACCGCCCTGGCTGCCGTGCGTGCGGCCATCGATGCCGTGGGTCCGGACGCGATCCTCGTCGCCGGCGACCACGCCCTCAACGGTCCCGAGCCAGCCGCGACGGTCGACGGCATCCGCGAGCTCGAGGCGGCGGGCGCACTCGTCGTGCAGGGCAACACGGACATCGCCGTGGCCGACTTCGACTACACGGCGGCATTCCCGTGGCTCGAGGGCGTGCCAGATTCCTTCCGCGCGGCCGCGGAGTGGGCGCACGATGCCCTCGGCGACGACCGACTGGACTGGCTGCGGCGCCTGCCCGCCGAGCGCCGGCTCCGGGTCGACGACACCCTCCTTCTCGTGACCCATGCGTCTCCCGGCTCGCAGACCGCAGGGTTCGACCAGGGCCTCGATCCCTCGGTCACGATCGAGCGCCTCGCCCGGACCGACGCCCGGATCGTGTGCTGCGGCCACACGCACCTCCCCGAGGTGCGCGACTTCGGCTGGAAGCAGATCGTCAACGACGGCTCCGCCGGCTACGTCTTCGACGGCGACCCGACTGCATCGTGGGCGCTCGTCGAGATCGACGGCGAGGACGTGAGCGCGACGATCCGGCGGACCGAGTACGACGTCCTCGGCGTGAGCAACGCCCTGTCAGCGCGCGGCCTGCCGGGCGACATCTATCGCGCCGCGACGGTCCGCACGGGGAAGCTCGTCCGATGAGCGCCGGCCCGTCGTCCGGCGCCCGGCGGGTCGTCGTCACGGGCATGGGCGCAGTCACGCCGCTCGGCAACGACGTCACGGCCACGTGGGACGGGCTCGTCGCCGGACGGAGCGGCATCCGGACGATCGCCGCGTTCGACCCGTCACGCCTGACGTCGCGGATGGCCGGCGAGGTGATCGACCTCGACGCCAGCCACGTGCTCGACCGCAAGGACATCCGGCGCGTCGACCGCTACATCCAGCTCGGCCTCGTCGCAACGCGCGAGGCGATGGACCAGGCCGGCCTGCCCGCCCGTCTCGAGGGAACGCTCGCCGAGGAGACCGGCGTGATCCTCGGGACAGGGCTCGGCGGCGTGGGGACGCTCGTCGAGGGCATCGCGATCAGTGTCGAGCGCGGTCCGGACCGGATCAGCCCGTTCTTCGTACCGTACGGGATCCCGAACGTCGGAGCCGGGATGATCGCGATCGCGTTCGGACCGCTGGGGCCGAACTTCACGACGGCCTCCGCGTGCGCGACCGGCGGACATGCGATCGGCGAAGCCTGGGAGACGATCCGGCGGGGAGACGCCGAGGTCATGCTCGCCGGCGGGACGGAGGCCGGCGTCTTCGAGCCGCTCGTCGGCGGCTTCTGCGCGATGCGCGCGCTCTCGACCCGCAACGACGATCCGGCTGCCGCGTCGCGCCCCTTCGACGCGGGTCGGGATGGGTTCGTCATGAGCGAGGGTGCGGCCGTGGTCGTCCTCGAGGCGGTCGACCATGCTGCCGCGCGCGGTGCCGAACCCCTCGCCGAGCTCGTCGGCTATGGCGCGACGGCCGACGCCTCGCATATCACGCTGCCGGCCCCCGGCGGCATCGGCGCGGTGCGCGCCGCACGACGGGCGATCGAGAAGGCCGGGATCCGGCCGGACGAGATCCAGCACGTGAACGCCCACGCGACGTCGACACCGGAGGGCGACCGGGCAGAGCTCCAGGCGATCGCCACGATCTTCGGCGACGGCGCGGGGGACGTCGCGATCACGGCCAACAAGAGCATGATCGGCCACACGCTCGGCGCCGCCGGTGCGATCGAGGCGATCGCGACGATCCAGACGATCCGCGACGGGTGCGTTCCGCCGACCATCAATCTCGACGATCCCGACGAGGCCGCGGAGGGGCTCGACATCGTGCGCGGCACGGCCCGCTCGATGAGCGTCGAGGTCGCCCTCAGCAACTCCTTCGGCTTCGGGGGCCAGAACAGCGCCCTGGTCTTCCGGCGGTGGCGTCCATGAGCGAGCGGTGGCCGGCATGAGCGAGCCGGACGAGGCGATCGGCCCCGCGACGGCGGGCGCGGACACCGGCACCCAGGATCGCCCCCGGGCGACGCGCTCGTCTCGCGCGCTCGGTGACGGCGACGTCTCGCTGCTCGCGCTCGTCGATCGGCTGTCCGCCCTCCTGGAGCGCAGCGACCTGACCGAGCTCGAGGTGGAGGCCGGGGGGACGGGTCTCCTCCTCCGCAAGCCTGCGGCCCTCGCTCCGTCGATGGGCGCGCCGGCCGCGGCTCTCGCGGGGCCCGCCCTCGCCGGTTCCGGGGCCCCCGCCGCGGAGGGCACCCTGGCCGCGCCGCCGGAGCGGCCGTCGGTGAAGGCTCCCCTCACCGGCATCTTCTATTCGTCCCCGGCGCCCGGCTCCGTACCGTTCGTGACGGTCGGCAGCGAGGTGGCGATCGGCACCGTCATCGGCCTCATCGAGGCCATGAAGCTGTTCAACGAGATCAAGAGTGACCTTGCCGGCCGCGTCATCCGCGTCGTCGCCGAGACCGGGGCGCTCGTCAAGGCGAAGCAACCGCTCATCGAGGTCGAGCCACTGTGACCACTCCGTCGTCCGATCGCGCGCGAACGTCGCGCCAGGCCCACGTCACCGGCTGGGGCCGCTACGCGCCGGCACAGGTCCTGACGAATGCGGACCTCGAGCGGATGGTCGACACGTCCGACGAGTGGATTCGGTCGCGGACGGGCATCCGCGAGCGGCGGGTCGCGGCCGCCCACGAGACGACGGCGTCGATGGCTGCGGTGGCAGGCCTGCGGGCAATCGCCGTGGCGGGCCTCCAGCCGGACGACATCGACCTCATCCTCCTCGGGACGCTCACGCCCGATTACTGGATGCCGTCCACCGCCGCGCTCGTCAAGGAGGCGATCGGCAACACGCGGGCGGCGGCGATGGACGTCATGGCCGCATGCAGTGGCTTCGTGTATGCGTACGCGAGCGCCCACGCCCACATCGTCAGCGGGATGGCGCGCCATGCGCTCGTCATCGGCGCCGAGACGCTCACGCGGTTCCTCGACTACTCGGATCGCAACACGTGCATCCTGTTCGGCGACGGCGCCGGTGCGGTCGTGCTCTCGGCGTCGGACGAGCCGGGCGGCGGCCTCGGAATCGAGCTGACCACGGAGCCGTCGGGTGCCTACATGATCTGGCTGCCGGCGGGTGGGGCGAAGGCGCCGCCGTCCCTCGACACCCTGGCGCGACGCGAGCACTTCATCCGCATGGAGGGTCGCGAGACGTACCGGTTCGCGACGCGAACATTGGCGACGACGGCCCTCACGGCGGTCGAGCGGGCCGGCCTGCAGCCCTCCGACATCGACCTGTTCATCCCGCACCAGGCGAACATCCGGATCATCGAGGCGGTCGCGAAGGGCCTCGACCTGCCGATGGAGCGGATGTTCGTCAACGTCGATCGGTACGGGAACACCTCGGCGGCGTCGATCCCGATCGCGCTCGCCGAGGCGGTGGACAGCGGCCGGGTGAAGGTCGGTGACGACATCGTCATGGTCGCGTTCGGCGCGGGGTTCACGAGCGGTGCGATCGCCCTCCGCTGGACGGCCGATCCGGCGCGGGGCGCGATCGCCGACACGATCGCGCCCGACGTCGTCCGGATCCGACCGCCCGTGGACTGGGATTCCGCCGAGGCGATCCCGCCCGCACTGGCGGCGGTGCTCGGCGGCACGGTCGTGGGCGACGAGACGGATCTCGACGACATCGTGCCCGGCGACGCCGACGCGGGCGCCGCGGCAGCCGAGGGGCACGGGCCGGACGGGCGCGGGTCCGACGCGCGCGGCACGAAGGTCCACGCGTGATCGACCTCTCGGGCAAGAGCGCGGTCGTCACCGGCGGGTCGCGCGGCATCGGACGGGCGATCTGCCTCCGTCTGGCGGAGCAGGGCGCCGACGTCGCGTTCAGCTACCGGGGCAACGAGGCCGCCGCCCGGGAGACGGCGGCCGCCATCGAGGCGCTCGGACGGAGGGCCGTCGCGTTCCAGGGCGACGTCTCCGATCCGGCCGCCGCCGAGGGGCTCGTGAAGGAGGCCCTCGCGGCGTTCGGCAAGGTCGACATCCTCGTGAACAACGCCGGCATCACGCGCGACGACCTGATCATGCGCATGGACGTCGAGGACTGGCGGGCGGTGCTCGAGACGAACCTGTTCGGGGCGTTCTACACGATCAAGGCCGTCACGCGGCCGATGCTCAAGGCGCGGGCCGGCCGGATCATCAGCATCACGAGCGTGTCCGGCCAGGCCGGCCAGACGGGGCAGGCGAACTACAGCGCGGCAAAGGCCGGGCTCATCGGCCTCACGAAGGCGACCGCGCGGGAGCTCGCGTCGCGCGGTATCACGGCGAACGCCGTCGCGCCGGGCTTCGTCCTCACCGAGCTGACCGCCGGCCTGCCGGATGCCCTCAAGGACGAGATCACCGCGCGAACCCCGCTCGGGCGCTTCGGCACGACCGAGGAGATCGCCTCGGCCGTCGCGTTCCTGGCCTCCGACGAGGCGGCCTACATCACGGGCCAGGTGCTCGCGGTCGACGGCGGCCTCGTGATGATGTAGCGAGCCAGAGGACGCCGTCACCCGGCCAGTGCCCATCAGCGCCGATCATCGCCGCCTCGAGCTGGCGGCTCGCGATCGGGAAGGCGGTCGCAAGGATCGTGGGGTGCGCCCGCACGATGGCCTGATGGTGGCGGGTCCGCGGAAGTGCCAGCGGCCACGTCCGCGCGTTTCCCCTGGCATTCACGGATGATCGCCTCGAGGCTTCGGACGCGCGTCTCGACCTCGATGAGAACGATGTCGGCACCACGTGCGAGCCGCACGTCGCTCGACCGCCGCCCCGGCCCGGGCACCGGCGCCTCGATCGTAACGGCCCAACCCGGATGGCTCAGCTCGAGGAGCCCCTGGATGAGCCGGGCATGTGCGGTATCGAGGAGGATCGGAGTTCCTCCGCCGTAGCAGACCAGACGCAGATCCCCGCCGACGACGACTGCCACGCGCGCGCGTAATCGCAAGCCCACCGCGGGGTCGCCGGCCTCGAGCCGACAGACAACCGAGCGATCAACTCCGATCGCGCGCGCCACGACCGCCTGGCTGAGCCCCGCACGAA
>VBHW01000413.1 GCA_005881055.1 Chloroflexota bacterium | reverse complement strand
ATCTACCCGTTCCTCCCGGCTCAGGCGCTGGATGCGGCAGTCCGTCGATCGCTCGTGGCCTGCTTCGCTCGGCACGGGGCGTTCAGCTTCCGCGCGGCTGGCGTGCACGCCTGGCCGGGCGTCCTGTACCTGCGCGTCGATCCGACGGAGCCGTTCGAAGCCCTGGTGGCGACGCTCGTGTCCGCGTTCCCGGGCCATCCGCCGAATTCCGGCGAGTTCCCGTACGTACCGCACGTCACGATCGCGGAGGCGCCGGCCCGATCCATGACCAGCCTCGCGCCGCCGCGCGCGGACGTCCATGGCCGCGCCGACCGAATTCTGCTCATCGCGGAGGGCGCCGACGGTCGCTGGCGCACGCGGTGGCAGTTCCCTCTCCGCGCAGTCGGCGGGATATCGGCCTGATGGCCAAGTGCCACACCATGCGGGTCACTCATTACGCACACGTGGATCTCGGGCCGATGTCGCCGCCGACGACGCCCTAACGGCCCGCGTATCGATCAGGCCAGTGCGGACGCGAGGAGTGGGCCGTCGGAAAGCCTCGCGAGAACGCAATCCGGCCTGCTAATGATGGGGCCGATACCAGTGCATCGAGGCGAATGGTCGGAGCTCGCCGCGCGCGTAGCCGCCGGCGATGACCGGATCCTCATTCATGATCTGCCGCGCGGCAGCCTCGTCCGGCGCCTCGAAGACGGCGATGCCGGTGTTCACGTCGCCGAGCGTCGGACCCACGAGGACGATGACGCCGTCGTGGAGGAGGCGTTCGAACCGCTCGAAATGGATCCGCCAGACGGCGGACTCCTCGGTGGTCATCGTGCTGGCGAAGTTCTCGCGCGGCGGGTGGATGAAGTAGATCCAGTCGGCCATCGCGTGAGGGTGCCACTGGTCGGCAGGGCGTGTCGACGTCGGTATCCTTCCCGGGTGTCATCCCGTGGTGCGCGGTCGGTCGGGTGCAGCGGCCTGCGACGCGCAGTGACGTCGCTGGCGATCGGGGCCGTGGTGCTCGCCGGCTGCCAGTCCGCGCCGACGCTGCCGGCCGTTCCCACGCCGGACCCGATGGCCGTCTGCCAGGGCGACGTCGAGATCGCGAATCGCAGCGTGGGGAACGTCGAGGCGCTCGACTTCGCGATCGAGGACTGCGGCTCCGTCGCAACGCTCAAGGCCGCGATCGCGGCCGCTCCGGGGTACCTCCCGGTCGGGGTGTCCGTCGAGTCGTTCGTGGCGACCCGATGCGCGTCCTCCGCGATCCCGGACCTCATCGACTCGCCGATCTGCCGGGAGGTGACCGGCCGCTGACCCGCGGGCCGGATCGTGCCGTCCCGGCATCGCGAGACCGCCGTTCGTAGCTGTCCCGGGTGGACGTCCGACGATGGCCCGCGGCGCGTCGCCGACCGATGATCGAGGCGATCGACGGGTCGACGTCGCCGCCAGAAGGAAACCGTCATGAACTCCATCGCCGCCTACGCGGTCGCCATCGCCTGGACGGGCAACAGATTCGAGCCCTCCGATGCCGAGCTCCCGGATCCCGAGTCGTCCGATCGCGCGCCGACCAGCGGATCGTGGCTCGATCGCCTCCGCGGCCGAA
>VBHW01000014.1 GCA_005881055.1 Chloroflexota bacterium | reverse complement strand
CTCGATCGGCCCGAAGGCGTCGACCAGGTCGGTCGCGAGCGCGCCGAACTTCACGTTGCCGAACGTGTCCCTGTAGAGGACGACGGTCTCGAGCCCGGCCGCCGTGACCCGCGGTGTGGGCCAGCTGAGCCGTGCCAGCGAGTCCGGATCCACGGCCGGACCGAGCGACGCGAGGGGGACGCCGCGCGCGAGGTGGGCCGCGGCCGGCGCGAAGATGTCCCGGCCGTGGAAGCTCGAGCTCACCTGCGGCAGCCGGTAGGCCGGCTCGCGCAGCTCCCGCGCCTCGACGATCCCCCCGACCCGCTCGGATGGCGGCAGGAGCAGGCCATTGTCGGGGCCGACGAGGACGTCGCCGCGGCCCGTCCGGATGGCGACGGGCCGGCGCTCCGTGCCGACCCCGGGGTCCACGACCGCCACGTGGGTCCCGACCGGCAGGTACGGCAGCGCGCACCAGAGCAGCAGCGCCCCGTCGCGGACCGCGTACTTGCGCACCTCGTGGCTGATGTCGATGAGCCGGGCCGCCGGCGCGATCCCGAGGATGACGCCCCGACAGATCGCGGCCGACGGGTCGCGCAGGCCGAAGTCGGTCAGCAGGGAGATGACGGGACGGTCCACGGCCGGATGGTAGTCGAGCGGATCGGGGCATCTGGGGAGGACCGAATGGGGCCGGAATCCGAAGCGGCGCCTGGAGGAGGAAGGCGCCGCTTCGGAGAAATTGGCCGTCGCGACGGGAGGAGGGAGGGCGCCGCGACGGCCCGGGATATTCGAGTTCGGGGGCCGGGCCGCTGCCCGACCGATGGTGTCAGCTCGCCGGTCTCAGTTCGGTCGTTTCACTCGGGGCACCGCCACCGTCCGCCTCGCCGAAGCGCCCCGATCGGTTGAGCTCCCGGAGGAACAGCAGCCGGTTGACCTCCTGGAGCTTCCAGCCGGCCCCGCCGACGTGGATGCCCGAGACGAAGGCCGTCAGGTTGGCCGCCTCGTCAGGCGCCAGGCCCCGCAGGAGGAGGAGACGGTAGGTCGCTCGGGTCCGGACGCCGTGGGAGCTCGACGCCGTCGACGGCCGGGTCGTGGTGCCAGTGCTGGAGCCAGACCCGCCCGCGGAGGCCGCCGCGAGCACCGGCGATGACGGATCGACCTGTGAAGACCGTCCGAGCCCCCGAGTACCGCGACTGCGACCCTGGCTTGCCATGGCTCACGTGCCTATCCGATTTCTCCTACCCGTCGGTGGTCGATTCGAGCTGCCACCGGTGCTCGATCTGCCCCTGTTCCGAGTTCCCCTCTCGAGGTCCCCGTGAGCGAACTCTCTGCCGTCGTCCCCCTGTATGCGATGACTCCACGGTCCCATGGCACCCGGTACTTGCGGCGACTTCCTCGTCTCATTGCAGTAGAGGCGCGGGTAGACTCGCCCGGGATGCGGGTCCGTTCGTTCGAGCTGCGCCTCATCGCTGCAGGGTTGACCGTGCTATGGACGCTTACGGCTGCCCTCGTGTTGCTCGGCTACCGGCCCGGCGGCCCGATCGATCTCCTCGTCGGCCTCGCGGCAGTCCTGCCGGCCGCGATCTCGGCCACGGCCCTCATGTGGCCGCCGGCCGCCAGGGGCGACCGCTCGTTCGCGGCAACCGTCTGGCTGGGGCTCGGCGCGGGCCTCCTCCTCGTGCCGTCGATCGGAGGCATCATCGGCCAGCTCGTCGCCCGCGGGGCGCAGACGCTCCTGCCGTCGCTCGAGGCGGCCTACCCGTGGTTCCTCGCCCTGGCGGCCACGTGCCTGTTCGCGAGCCTCGGGATGATCCGGCGGATGCTCGGGCCGGCTGCCCCGCGCCGGCGGCGCCTCGTCAATGCCGTGCTCCTCGCGGTGGGCCTCACCGCTGTGAGCGGCTCCGTGTTCGCCGGCGCCGCGATCGGCAACGAGCTCGCGCTTCGCGACCGTCCGGCGGTCGCGTCCCGGTTCGGGCCGACCGACCCGGGGATCGAGCCGCCGCGCTGCGACGCGACGATCGTCGAGGGCAGCACGGCCCAGGTCAGCCTCGGGATGACTGGCGATGTCGACGGACGGCCGTTCGGGTCCCTGCAGCTCTCCGGCGCTCGCGTCGGGGGCGACATCCGCTGGACCGCGAACGTCGCGACGGACCTGGTGCTCGGGCGGTTCGGCGCGGCGCGCATCGGCGGGGACGCGTGGCAGCTCGACGCACGCGGCGGATGGCCGCCGGCGGCGCCTGCCGAGATCGACGGGCTGACCGTCGATCGACGCGCGATCGAGGTCGCCCTCACGCAGGGATACCGGGCCACGGCCGAGGACCTCGGCATCGAGTTCGTCGAGGGCGCGCGGGCACGGCACTGCCGCATCGCCCTCGACGGACCGACGTTCCGGCAGGCGTTCCCGGAAGTCACGTGGCTCGTCGGCGACGTCGATCTGCATCGCTGGCGGGGCGAGCTCGACTACTGGGCATTCGAGGACGGCCAGGTCGGCCGGCTCACCGCGACCGTCAACGGCGACGCGGGCGGGCTCCCCGAGATCGGCCTGCAGGGGACGGTCCGCGCGACGATGACCGCCACCGACCGGGGCCTGCCGGCGACGATCGTGCGGCCGTCGTGACCGACTCCGTCGAGCGGCGCTCCGCGAAACGCGACCGCGCGGCCCGCTTC
Organism: Chloroflexota bacterium; assembly: GCA_005881055.1. Classification (GTDB taxonomy): domain Bacteria; phylum Chloroflexota; class Limnocylindria; order Limnocylindrales; family CSP1-4; genus C-114. Next base: position 3,634 of record VBHW01000014.1, on the reverse strand, counting down.
TATCGGATCGTCCGATTCCTCGAGGAGCGCGGCGACGCCGGCGCCCGGCCCGAGGAGATCGCGGACGCCGTCGGGATGTCGCGCCGCACGGTATACCGCGACCTGCGCCAGATCGACGAGGAGATGGGCGTCCCGGTCTGGGCGGAAGGCGGCCGGTGGGGCGTCACCGAGAAGGGGTTCCTGCCCCCGCTCAAGTTGACCCTCGCGGAGGGTCTCGCCGTCTTCCTCTCCGCTCGGCTCATGGCGCGCTATGCGACAGCCCATGACCCCGACCTCATGGGAGCGTTCCAGAAGCTCGGCTCGGGCATGCCGGAGGCGCTCGCCGACCACGTCGCGAGCACCCTCGAGGTCATGGCCCGGCAACCGCCGGCGGAGGCGTTCCGCCAGCGCGTACGCCTGCTCACGCAGGCCTGGGCGGAGCGTCGCGTCGTCCGCCTCAGGTACGACACGGGGGCGTATGCACCCGGCCGCGAGCCGCGCGAGGCGCGCGTCCGGCCCTACCTCATCGAGCCGTCCTCGACGACCCACGCGCTCTACCTCATCGGCCACGACGAGGCGCGCGGCGCGATCCGGACGTTCAAGATCGAGCGGATCCTCGACCTCGAGCTGACCGCCGAGCATTTCGAGCGACCCGAACGCGGCGCGATCGAGACGACGATGGCCCGCGCGTGGGACATCATCGCGGACCAGGCGCCAACGGACGTCGTCCTCCGCTTTTCGCCGGCCGTGGCCGCGCGGGTGGCCGAGACGCGCTGGCATCCCTCGGAGGTGCGCGACTCTCGACCCGACGGATCGCTCGTCTGGCGAGCGCGGGTGGCGGGCACGATCGAGATCCGGCTCTGGATCCTTTCATGGGGAGCCGACATCGAGGTCGTCGAGCCCGCTGATCTCCGCGCGGACGTGCTCGCGACCCTCCGCGCCGCCGAGGATCTGTATCGAAAATGAAAGGCGTTCGTTCCGTCTGGTGAGGCGAGGGCGGGTCTGTCGGGGTGGACCGACGCCCGCCGACCGGGGTACCCTCTGCCCCGTCCGGGTCGCCCACCGATCCCGGACACCGGAGGCGGACCGGTCGTCCGGGTCATGCGCGAGACCCCAGCTCGTGCTGCGACCCATCCGCGGCGTGTGCGCGTCGCATCCTGGCTGGTCGCTCCGCGCAGGCTCGGCGTCGCTGCCCCCAGCGTGGCGCCCCCTGCGGCAACGGAGACCAGCGGCATGTTCGACCGCGCTCGACCCTTGCCTCGCCGTGCCCTGCTCGGCCTGTTCCTGGCGACCGTCACCGCCGCGACCGTCATCGCGCCGGCAATGGTTTCAGGATCCGGAACCGTCCCGACCAGCTCGACGAGCACGCCAACGTCCCCCACGTCACGCACGGTGGAGGGGTATCTCATCACGTGGATCAACCACGATCGCGCCCTGCGGGGCCTCCGACCGCTCCGGATCTGGTCGCCGCTGCGCAACGTGGCGACCGATCGCGCCGAGACGCTCGCGTCGCTCGGGACGCTGAGCCACACCGCCGCAGGGAACCTGTCATCCCAGCTGTCGGCCGCCGGCGTCGGCTCCTATGCCTGGGGCGAGGACATCGGTTGGTCCAGCTATCCCTGGGGCTACGACGTCGCCAAGTCGCTCTACAGCATGTGGAAGCACAGCTCGGCGCACTGGACCCTGCTCATGAGCTCGCGGTTCAACTATTTCGGCATCGGGCTTGCCTATCGCTGGTCGGCGCATGCCACGTACGCCTCGATCGTCTTCACGGAGTCTCGCGACCACACGCCGGCACGTGCCGCGATGGCGAGCTACGGCCGGTCCGGCACGACGGTATGGTTCCGCTGGCGCGGCTACGATCCGCTTCTCCAGACGCACACGGCAGGGCTGCGCAACTTTGACATCGAGTACAAGGTCGACTCGGGCGCCTGGCGGGTCATCCGCTGGGGGACGACGAGCACCTCGATCAAGCTCTACTCTCGAGCGCGCCATCACACGTACTACGTGCGGATCCGCGCGCGAGACCGCAACGGCAACGTCGGTTCCTTCAGCACGCAGCGGCACATCACGGTCCCCTGACCGGGACGGCCATGCGCTCCGGGGTCGGGTCGCGAGGTGAGCCGCAGCGCCTTCTCGGCGGTCAACCTCATCAGCGACCCGATCCACGGCTACATCGAGCTCACGAAGCGGCTGGGCGCGGCCGAGTCGGCCGCAGCCGGGCTGCCGCCCGAGTCAGCGGCCGAAGAGGACCTCCTCGACTCCGCCTGGCTCCAGCGGCTCCGGAGGATCTCGCAGCTCCAGAGTGCCCGGTGGGTCTTCCCGACCGCCGAGCACTCGCGATTCACCCATGGGCTGGGGGTCATGCACGAGGCCGGCATGTGGGCGCGTCACCTGTACCCCTCGCTCCGGACGCGGCTGCTCGCGGAGGGCGCCGACGGCACCACCGGCGGGGGAAGCGGCCAGGCCGTGCCGTCGGAGGGACTCGTCGTCGAGACCCTGCGCGTCGCCGGGCTGCTCCATGACGTCGGCCACGGTCCCTTCGCGCATTTCTTCGACGACCACGTCCTCACGGCGTTCCCGGCGCCGCACGACGAGCGGCGGGCCAGCGGCAAGCGCCTCAGCCACGAGGACCTGAGCCAGCTCATCATCGAGCGCGAGCTCGGCGACATGCTCGCCGCCCTCCGGCGGGCGCCGGGCGCCATCCCGGAGCGTGACGCCTTCGCGGCCGGCGAGGCGATCGACCCGCACTGGGTGTCGTTCCTCGTCTCGAAGCCGGCGCTCGCGGACCGATCGATGCCCCGCTGGGTGCGCTGTCTCCAGCCGCTCCTGTCCGGCGTCTTCACGGTCGACAACCTGGACTACGTCCGGCGCGACGCGTACCTGGCCGGAGTGTCGACGGGACCGGTCGACGTCGAGCGGCTCCGCCGGTACGCGTTCATCGGCCCGGAGGGGCTGACGCTCTTCGAGCCGGGAGTCGGCGCGCTCGAGATGTTCCTGACCGCGCGGCTGTTCATGTACCAGCAGGTGTACTTCCATCGGACGGTCCGGGCGATCGACCTCGACCTCGGGGAGGTCTTCGCGCCGAGCATCCGCGCGCTCTTCGGAACAGCGTCACCGGTCGACGCCCTCTCGGCGTACGCCGACCTCGACGAGTACGCGCTCCTCCACCAGGCGGCATTGTGGGTTCGGGGCGAGGCGGTCGCGGAGGAGCCGCTGCCCGGCGACGGTCGTGTCACCCCGGATGTCGCGGCCGGCTGGCGATCGATCCTCCTGCGTCGCCCGCGATGGCGCGCCGAGGCCGAGATCCGCCTCGGCTACGAGACGGAGCCGCCGTCCGAGGAGATCGCGAGCCTCGGCGCCGCCGAGCCGGGGAAGGTCGCGATCGACCTGGCGGTCGTGGACGCACGGCCGGCCGATGCGACCGCGACCGACTCACTCCTCGCGATCGAGGGCCGGGACGGGCAGCCTGCTGCGCCGCTCAGCCGGACGCTGGCGCGCCTGCCGGCATTCTCGATGATCGGGCGGAGGTACCGGCGCATCGCCTGAGGGCCTCGGCAGGCGGCGACCGGCGGTCCGCCGGCCGATGTGGTCGTCAGTACCCGGTGTGGACCGGAGCAGGTGCGACCGGCGCAGGCGGGGTCAGGGGCTGCAC
>VBHW01000415.1 GCA_005881055.1 Chloroflexota bacterium | reverse complement strand
GCCGGTAGAGCTCGACGCCGTACATCATCATCCGCGTCAGGCTGACGCTCGAGCGCAGCTGGCCGACGAGCCCCGCGGAATGGAACGTCGACCCGGACGTGAGCTCCGCCCGATCGACGAGGACGACGTCCGTCCAGCCCCGTTCGGCGAGGTGGTAGGCGATGCTCGTGCCGCCCACTCCCCCGCCGATGACGATCGCCTGGGCGTGGTCGATCATCCGCCCGCGGCCTCGCGGAGTGCCCGCTCGAAGCCCGGCGTCGCGGCAGCCGCCAGCAGCCGGTCGAAATGCTTGCTGGCGTACGCGACGAAGTCGACGTCGAGCGTGCTGATCCCCTGCTGGAGGACGCCCCACATCGCCTCACGGAAGTCCGAGACGACCCGCATGAGGGTCACCCGCGCGAGGCGGTCGGGCGGCGGGGGCGCGCCGTCGTAGCCCTCGAGCAGGATCGCGCCCTCCGCGGCGGCGAGGCCGTGGTTCGCGCTGAAGTTGCCGAGGTCGAAGAACGGATCGCCCATCCCGGCGTATTCCCAGTCGACGATGCGGATCCGCCGGCCGTCGTCGATGAAGTTCGCGTTGAGCAGGTCGTTGTGGCACGGCCGCAGCTCGACCGGGTTGCTCAGCAATGCGAGCTCGATCCGTCGCCCGATCGCCTGGGCGAGCCCGAACTCGGCGGGGATCGTGACGCCGCGGGCGAGCGCGAGGGCGCGGTAGGCCTCGACGATCCGGAGCGGGATGAACAGGCCGGGGATCGGCGGGCCGTTGTGGAAGCGGCGGATCGAGTCGGCGACCCGGCGGATCGTCTCGGGTCGGTGGACCGCGTCGTCGCCGACCGGGCGGCCCTCGATGAAGCGCGTGACGAGGCAGCCCTCCGCGCGCAGGAAGGCCGTCACCTCGGGCCCGACCCCGACGCCAGCCGCCGCGACAGTGGCGGCATGCTCCACCTCGCGGCTGATGCCCAGGAGGTGCGTGTCGTTGCCGGCGAGGCGGACGACGTAGCGCTCGGCTGTCCTTTCCACGTCCACGAGGAAGTTGCGGTTCGTGATCCCGCCCGAGAGCGGCGTGAACGTCAGGCGGCGGCCGGCCAGCTCGGGCACGGCCTGGAGCGCGCGGTAGAGCTCGTCCTCCAGCGTCACCTCCACATGATGACGGCGCACATGGTGACGGCGCGGCGATCGCTCGCCGCGCCGTCGGTTTGCAGCCAGCCAGGGGCTCAGCCGATCGTCGCCTCTCCGGTCGCGACGTCGGCGGGGACGACGTCCTCGCGAGCCGTCTGGCGCGAGACGACGTAGTAGATCGCTCCGACGATGACGACGAGGCCGACCAGGGTCTCGAAGACCGGGAGCGACGGGAGACCTGTGAGGACGTTCGGCTTCCCGTCCGCCGTCTTGCCCAGGCTGAGGAACGTGTTGATGAACGGGTTCGACCACGTGTTGCGCAGGTCGTTCCCGAAGTCACCGAAGATCGGGCTCGTCCAGATCCCGATGTTGATCACCATCGCGCCGCCCCAGATGAGGGCGAGGATGTTGAGCGTGGTGCCCCAGCTGCCGAGACTGAACCACGCACCCTTGTGCGGCCAGCCCTTGCGCCGGGCCTGGAGCACGCCGAGGTTGCACAGGATGTAGCTGAGGTAGATCATCCCGGTCGCGGCGATGGCCAGGTAGATCGAGCTCGTCGCGCCCGTCGCGACCAGCGGAACCGCGCCGAGCACTCCCACCGCGATCGACGCGTTGGCCGGCGTCCGGAATGTGTGGTTGACGTGGCCCCAACGGCGGTCGCGACCCATCGAGAACATGAGGCGGACCGTCGAGCCCTGGATCGCCAGCGTGCAGACGTAGACCGCGATGAGGATGACCACGAGATAGAGGTCGCCCATCGTGAAGCTGCCGAGCAGCCCGAACGTGAGGTTGTCCTTGATCGTGTCTGCGATCGGGAACCCGAAGGCCTGGCCCGTCTCGATCGCCTTGCCGATGTCCTTGAATGACAGCGTCACCGCGAGCAGGAAGATCGCTCCGACGAGGCCGGACAGCCAGATCGCCGAGAGGACCCCGCGCGGCGCTTGGCGGCCCGCGTCGAGGGTCTCCTCGCCGAACGTCCCCGCCGTGTCGAAGCCGTACACCACGAACAGGGCCATGAACATCCCGACCATGAACACCGCGAAGTAGTTGCCGTTCGCGAGGCCGCTCGTGTACGAGGCGTCGAACAGCACGCTCGGGGACTGGTGGTTCGCGAAGAAGAGGAGCAGCAGCGCGAACACGGCCATCCCGAGGATCTCGGCCGCGACCCCGATGTTGTTGATGAGCGCGAGGAGGCGGACGCCGATGACGTTGATGGCGGTCGTGCTCACGAGGGCGAGCACCCCGACGAACTGCCACATGTCGAGGCCGGGGACGGGCGACGCGCTGGCGAGGTCGAAGCCCATGATCGTCGAGAGGACGAGCGGTACGGTCGCGGCGACGGCGGTGACCGTCACGACGCCGGCCCAGAAGTAGATCCACCCGGTGAACCAGCCGAGGGTGCGGTTGGAGAGGCGCTTCGACCACTGGTAGATCGAGCCCGCCACCGGGAAGTGGCTCGACAGCTCGGCGAAGTTCAGGGCGACGAACGTCTGCCCGAGGATGACGAGCGGCCACGCCCAGAAGATCGCAGGACCGCCCACGCCGAAGGCGACGGCCTGGTTCGTGAACGTCCCGGTGGAGACGCTGATGTAGCTGAACGCCACCGCGAAGTTGGAGAGCAAGCCGAGGGTCCGCTGCAGCTCCGGCTTGATGCCCAGCGAGCGGAGATGCGCGTCGTCGCGCTCGGCCTGCCCGGCGGCCGGCATGGAATCCGCCATCACGATCCTCCTCTACCGCCGCTCCGGACCTGTGCGGCCGGCCGGAGCGAGACTGACCTCTGGGGAGACGCGCGGATGCCAGGGATCGCCGGCGCACCTCCCTCGGCGCCGGGCTTCGCGGGAGGATAGGCGCCCCTTCTCGGCCGCGTCAATGCGAATCGCGGCCGGCGCATCCGCCGCTCTCGGACGGCATCTGCAACGTCGTCTATCCTGTCGGTGAACGCGATTGATTCGTGCGACACGGGGGAACGCGAGCATGGATCGACTGAGCCGCTCGATGGTGCGCTCGGCGCGCCGCGCCCGGAGTCCGAAGACCGGGCCAGCCCCGCGATGACGACTGCGAGCCGCGCCCAATTTCGGCACGACGCCCGCCGCCATGCCGACGTCCAGGGCGAGGTCGACGATGGCCGCGTGGTCTTGCCCGCAAGCCAGCCCGACCAGGTGATCCGTGAGCAGCTCCTCGCGGCCGAACGCCTCGCCGCGAGCCTCGCCGGCCAGTTCAGCGACATCGTGACAGCGATCACGTCCTATGCGGACCTCCTCCTGCGGGACCTGGGACCGGCAGACGCCCGACGGGCGGACGTCCGCGCGATCCGGGTCAATGCCGAGCGAGCGCTCCGTCTGAGCGAGCGTCTGGAGACGGTCGCACGACGGGCGCGGATCATGCCCGTCGCCCTCGACCTCGACGCGTTCGTCG
>VBHW01000013.1:3029-9180 GCA_005881055.1 Chloroflexota bacterium | reverse complement strand
ACGCCTCGGAGTCCTTTCCGTAGGCGAGGTCCGGCCGGGCGACGGCCGTCATCTCGGGATGCGCTGCGAGCCACCGGTCGAAGGCGCGTTTCTCCCCGAGACCGCGCTCGTCGAGGCCGCCCGCCCCCCAGTCGTCGAAGAACACGACGGCTCGGTCGACAATGAGTGGGGCGCAAAATTCGAGCGCCGTCAGGGTCGACGACTCGAGGACACAGTCCATCATGATGACCGACGCCCGCTCGATGCCCAGACGAGACCGAGTCTCATCAGTGAGCGAATCGTCGAACCAGCCCGGGACCAGCTCGACCCGACCGTCGGGCACGCCGAGGCGCTTCAGGTTCGCCCGTGTGAGCCGCATGTCCGCGTACAGCTGCCCGGGTTGCCAGGTCCAGACGGGATCGCGCTCCTCGTCCTCGCTTCGGGCCGGCATCCCCTCGAACGAATCGAAGCCGATGAGCCGCAAGGCGTTCGCTCCGACCGCGTCCGTCGCGTCGTACATGCAGGCCATGGACGTGCCGACGTACACGCCGAACTCGAGATAGGCCGCACCAGGTCCAATGGCGGCGGGTCCCATGAGGCGGAGCGCCGCCTCCAGGCTGCGCGGAAGGCGATCCTCCGGGACCTTGATGAGGCCTTCCATGAGGCCGAGGCGGACCTGGGCGAGACCGAGCCGACCGCGCACCCGTTGCGGCAGTCGGCGGAAGGTCCAGCGCAGGGCGTGCCGGAGATGGAAGAGGTCCACGACGCGCAGGCCGAGCAGGGCGACGCGACGAACGGACGTGGCGAGCATGGACGCACACGATATCAGCGTGCTCGTTCTCGCGACGCCGCGCGCGACTCCGCCGGTGACGGGTGGCACCATGGTCTGCTCGCCGCGGCCCGCCTTGGACGGATTGGCGGCTATACTCCCCGCTGCCCGTCCATCCGGAGCGCACGCGACGTGTCGGGGCACGTCCCAGGAGCCCACGCACCCATGCACCGCCAGCCATCCCGGATCGATCGTCGGGGACGCCGGCTGGCAGGCTGGGGGGCGTCCTCGTGACGGCGCTCTCGGCGACCGACGAGGTGCGGCTGCGGGAGCTGGCGCGCCGCGTCCGTGTGGAAGTCGTCCGGGCTGTGTACCGCGGCGGAGGTGGGCACCTCGGCGCATCGCTGTCCGCAGCCGAGCTGCTCGTCGCGCTGTACTTCACCGAGCTGCGGATCCGGCCCGACGACCCGCAATGGGACGGGCGGGACCGGTTCGTGCTCTCGAAGGGTCATGCCGCTCTCGGCCTGTATGCGACGCAGGCGCTCCGCGGGTACTTCCCGATCGAGGAAATGGCATCGTTCGGGCAGCTGGACTCGCGCTTCCAGGGTCATCCCGACATGACGCGGCTGCCCAGCCTCGACATCTCGAGCGGTGCGCTTGGAGTCGGCTTCTCGGCAGCGGTGGGGATGGCCCTCGGCAGCCGGCTGCGTGGCTCCTCCGAGCGGACGTGGACGATGCTCGGTGACGGCGAGTGCCAGGAGGGCGAAGTCTGGGAGGCCGCGTTCATCGCCGGCCGCTACCGACTCGACAATCTCGTCGCCATCGTGGACCTCAACGGCTACCAGGTGACGGGCTGGCCCGGCCGGACCGCGGGGACCCAGGTGCCGCCCTGGCCGCTTCGTGCCCTGGGCCGCCAATGGGCCGCGTCCGGATGGAGCGTCATCGCCGTCGACGGCCACGACGTGGCGGCCGTCGTGAGCGCCTTCGAGCGTGCGCGGGCCGTCCGAGACCGGCCGGCGGTGATCATCGCGCGCACGCTCAAGGGTCAGGGCGTGTCGTTCATGCGTGGGGTCCACTCGCGCGCGATTACGGCCGCCGAGCTCGGACAGGCGCTGGAGGAGCTCGGTGAAGCGAGCTGAAGTGATCGATCTCGTGGAGGGCCTCACCCTCCGCGAGGCGTTCAACCGGACCCTCTCGGAGCTGGCCGATGAGGATCCACGGGTGGTCATGCTCGACGCCGACAACGCGACGGCGACCACGGAAGGGGTGTTCGCCGCTGCCCACCCGGAGCGCTTCCTGCAGATGGGTGCGGCCGAGCAGAACATGGTCGGGGTGGCGGCCGGGCTGGCGACCATGGGGTTCGTCCCCTTCGTGACGTCGTACGCCTGCTTCCAGGTCTTCCGAGCGCACGACCAGGTCCGCGTCCTCTTGGCCCAGACCGGCCTGCCGGTCCGCCTCGTCGGCCAGTCGGCGGGCATCCTGACCGGCCTGACCGGCAAGACCCACCAGAGCATCGACGACGTCGCCACGATGCGCGCGATGCCCGGAATGACCGTGGTGGCCCCGGGCGACGAGCACGAGACCCGCGCAGTGCTGCGCTGGTCCCTCGAGTTCTCCGGACCCGTATACATCCGCCTTGCGAGGGGCTCGGCGCCGCTGCTGTTTGACAGCTCGTACACCTTCGAGTCGCCGAGCGCGATCGTCGTCCGTGAAGGACGCGACCCGGCCATCCTCTCCACGGGGTTGCAGACCTCGCGCGTTCTGGCGGCGTTGCCAGGGCTCGTCGCGGGCGGCCTCGATCCGGTCGTCGTCCACATACCCACCCTCAAGCCGCTCGACGAGGAGTCGATCGTGGAGGTCGCGCGCCGCGCCGGCCGGGTCGTCACGGTCGAGGACCACACCGTCCTGGGCGGGCTGGGCGGAGCCGTCGCCGAGGTGCTGTCCGCGCGCCATCCGGTGCTCCTGCACCGGATCGGGATCGACGACCGGTACGCGGAGTCGGCCGGCCACGACGAGCTCGTCGAGCGGTACGGCATCTCACCGGCTGCCGTCGCGCGGTCGATCCTCAGTTGGGCGTCAGCGACCGTCGGGCTTGCCCCGGCGGTCTCGTGAGCCATGGCGGCTCTCGAGCAGCCGTCGGACGGCGTGGCCGTCGACGCGGCAGTCCTGCGCGACTGGACGGCGGAGATCGTCTGCCGGGTGGGGACGCCAGCAGACATCGCGAACGACGTCGCGGACGTGCTCGTCGCGGCCGACCTGCGTGGGGTCACGTCACACGGTACGTACCGACTGCCGGTCTACGCCGCGCTCGCCGAGACCGGCATCATCGCGGTAGCGGCCCGGCCGCGCCGCGAACGCGGGACGCCGGTGTTCGATCGCTGGGACGCTGGCGCCGGGTGGGGGCCGCATGCCGGACGCGTCCTGGTTGACGACGTGATCGAGCGCGCCGGGCGGTTCGGCGTCGCCATCGCGGTGGCCCGCCGGGCGAGTCACTTCGGCATCGCCGGCTGGTATGCGATGCGGGCGTCGGCGCGCGGCTTCATCGGCATCACCATGAGCAACACGTCGCCGCTCGTGGCCCCCACTCGGGGTCGAACGCGGCTCATGGGCACGAATCCCATCGCGGTTGCCGCGCCGGCCGGACGGTTCGGCACATTCGTGCTCGACATGGCCACGTCGGCGGTGACGTGGGGGCGAGTCCTCGTCGCCGGCTCCCGTGGAGCGACGCTGCCGCCCGGCGTCGCCCTCGGAGGCGACGGCCGGCCGTCCACGACGCCGAGCGAGGTCCTCGAGAACGGTGCGCTGCTGCCGCTCGGCGGCACGGAGGCGACGGCCGGCTACAAGGGCTACGGGCTGGCCTTCATGGTCGACATCCTGACCGGCGTGCTCGCGGGCGCCAGCTCCGGTCCGCGGGTCATCCCGTTCTCGACCACCGCCGGACCGTCCGACCTCGGCCAGCTGTTCATGGCCGTCGACCCGGCGGCCATCGACGACGATGGCGGCTTCGTCGAGCGGATGGAGACGCTCTGTGCGGAGCTCTCCTCGGCGCCGCCGGCACCCGACGCACCCGGACCGGTCCTGATCCCCGGGCAGCCGGAGGTCGAGCGGGAGGCGGCCCAGCGACGCGACGGTGTGTCGCTCGATCCGGCCCACCACGCCTCGCTCATCGAGCTCGGTCAGCGGCGCGGCTCCGCGTTCCCCAGCACGGTCCCGACATGGCCGGGCGAAATGGCGCCGACATCACCGGGCGCGACCGAATCGACGCCGTCTTCGCTGCGGTCCTTGCCCTGCCCGATCCGATCGAGGCTTGGACGACCGCCTACGGTCGGACGGCGGGCTGGGACTCCGTGGGCCACCTGCAGCTCATCCTCGGGCTCGAGGAAGCATTCGGGATCTCGATTGATCCCGACGACGTGTTTGAGATGCGGGACTACGCCGCCGTTCAGCAGATCCTCGAGCGACGCCACGCGATCGAGATGGGCCAGCCGTGACGGCCCGCTCCGTACGCAGGGGGATCCCGCTGGCCCGACCGTCGATCGGGGAGCGTGAACGGGCCCTCGTCGCCGAGGTGCTCGCGAGTGACGTCCTTGCTCTCGGCCCATTCGCCCGGACGTTCGAGGAGGCAATCGCGGCGCTTGCCGGGCGGCGCCACGGCATCGCCTGCAGCAGCGGCACTGCCGGGCTGCATATGGTGGTTCGGGCGCTCGGGATCGGCGACGGCGACGAGGTCATCACGACTCCCTTCAGCTTCGTCGCGTCGACGAACTGCGTCCTGTACGAGCGCGCGATCCCGCGCTTCGTGGACATCGAGGACGACGCCCTCGGCCTCGACCCCGGGCTCATCGAGGGCGCGGCATCCAGCCGGACGAAGGCGATCCTGCCGGTGCACGTGTTCGGCCGTCCGGCGCGGATCGACGCAATCGCGGCGACGGCCGAGCGCCGCGGCTGGAACCTCATCGAAGATGCGTGTGAGGCCCTCGGGAGCCGGCTGCAGGGTCGCCCGATGGGCTCGTTCGGGCAGGCCTCCGTCTTCGCCTTCTACCCGAACAAGCAGATCACGACGGGCGAGGGCGGCGTGGTCGTCACCGACGACGATGCCCTGGCGAGAAACCTGCGCAGCCTGCGCAACCAGGGTCGCGACGAGGACGGGACGTGGCTGCGCCACGTCCAGCTCGGCTTCAACTACCGTCTCGATGAGCTGTCGGCCGCGATCGGGGTTGGCCAGCTCGAGCGCATCGAGGAGCTCCAGGCGGGGCGACGCCGCGTGGCCGCCGGCTATGCCGACCGACTTCGCGGCCTCGACTGGCTTCGCCTGCCGTTTGTTGGCGACGGGGAGGACGTCGACTGGTTCGTCTACGTCGTCCGACTCGATCCCACGATTGACCGCCGGCGGCTCATGGCCCGGCTCGAGGAAGTCGGCGTGCCCAGCCGACCGTATTTCAGCCCACTCCACCTCCAGCCGTTCCTGCGCGATGCGTTCCACTTCAGCGAGGGTGACTTCCCCGTGACCGAGCGGGTCGCCGCGACGACCCTTGCGCTGCCATTCTCGGCGACGCTTTCGGGCGAGGACGTGGCATACGTCGCCGAGGCGCTCGTCGACGCGGTGGACGCCCAGTTCCATGTCTGAGGCGCGACGGGTGGCTGGCGCGGGAAATCGCCCGCGGCGCGTGTGGATCCTCAACCACTACGCGGCGGCGCCCGATCGCCCGGCCGGGACCCGTCACTACGCGCTCGGCCGCGCCGTCGTCCGGGCAGGCGGCGACGTGACGATCTTCGCCGCCGGGTTCAGCCACGGCAGCGGCCGTGAGATCCGGCTCCGCAGGGCGTCGCTTGTGCGGACACAGACCTTCGGCGGTGTCCGGTTCGTGTGGCTGCGGACGTTCCCGTATCGGGGCAATACGTGGCGGCGCATGGTCAACATGGCCAGCTACGCCGTCATGGTCGTCCTCGCGCACGTGGGTCGACCTGTCCCCGACGTCGTCGTCGGCTCGACCGTTCATCCGTTCGCGGCCCTGGCGGGGTGGTTCATCGCCCGTCTCCACGGGGCCCGGTTCATCTTCGAGGTCCGCGACCTGTGGCCGCAGACGCTCATCGACCTCGGCGCGATGCGCGCCGGCTCGCCGGGCGCCCGGCTGCTCGGATCGATCGAGGCATTCCTCGTCCGCCAGGCCGAGACCGTGATCACCGTCCTGCCCGGTATGGTCGACTACCTCGCGTCGCGCGGCCTGCCATCGGGGCACGTCCGCTATCTGCCCAACGGCGTGGATCTCGCCGACGAGGCCGCGACGGCGCCGCTCGCGGGCCTCCCGGCCGATCCCGCGGACCGGCTCATCGCCCAGGTCCGGGCACGGCGCACGGCCGGCGCGGTGGCGTTCGTGTACCTGGGGGCACATGGTCGTGTGA
>VBHW01000013.1:2471-2987 GCA_005881055.1 Chloroflexota bacterium | reverse complement strand
CCTCGTCGGCGATGGGCCCGAGAAGCCCGCGCTGGAGCTGCAGGCGGCCGCCCTCGGATCGGACGGCGTTGTCTTTGCCGACCCGATCGCCAAGTCTCGCGTCCCGGACCTCCTCGACGCGGTCGACGTCGGGGTCGTCCACGCGACGGAGACGCCGGTCTACCGCTACGGAGTCAGCTTCAACAAGCTGTTCGACTACATGGCCGCATGCCTGCCGGTGGCGTTCGCCTGTGGCACGGCGTTCGATCAGGTCGCCGCGTCCGGTGCCGGGCTGACGGTCAGGCCCGACGACCCCGACGCGCTGGCGGCGGCCTTCGTGCAGCTGGCCCAGGCTGGGCCGGAATCCCGCCGCAGGATGGGCGAAGCGGGTCGCCGCTTCCTCGAGCGCGAGCACGACATGGCGGGGATCGGCCGCGAGTTCGCCGACCTCGTGGGCTGCGATGATGGGCCCGTCGCGCCGGCCGCCTGACGGGGGCGTGACCGATCCTGAGGCGGCCATGTCCGACGCCGACTCCG
>VBHW01000013.1:1920-2400 GCA_005881055.1 Chloroflexota bacterium | reverse complement strand
GCCGTGTCAAGCGACTGATGGATGTCGGCCTCGCCGCAATCGGGCTCGTCGTCTTGTCCCCGGTCATGCTCGATGTGGCCCTCGCAGTACGCATCACGCTCGGTCGCCCGGTCCTCTTCCGCCAGTTGCGGCCCGGTCGGGACGGCATGCCGTTCCGCATCGTGAAGTTCCGGACAATGCGCGAGGGCCTCAGCCCGGATGGCCGGCCGCTGCCGATCAACCAGCGGCTCACCCGACTCGGCTACTTGCTCCGCAAGACGAGCCTTGACGAGCTGCCCGAGCTCTGGAACATCCTGAAGGGGGACATGAGCGTCGTCGGGCCGCGCCCCCTGCTCATGGAGTACCTCGACCGGTACACCCCTGAACAGGCCCGCCGGCATGAGGTGCGGCCCGGATTGACAGGGCTGGCGCAGGTCAGCGGGCGGCACCTCCTCGCGTGGGAGGACCGGTTCATCCTCGACCTCTGGTACGTCGACCACT
>VBHW01000013.1:1192-1773 GCA_005881055.1 Chloroflexota bacterium | reverse complement strand
CCGTCGAGTCCCCAGAAGGGTGACGAGCCGGCCGCCGAGGCAGGGTTGGCGGCACGCCTGTCGAGCGACATGCGCGTAGACGTGCTCCCAGCCGACGCGCCGGGCTGGTCGGCCGCGCTCGCTCACCTGCGGCACGACGCCTATCACCTGCCGGCATATGTCGAGTTCGCGTCGCGGCGCCAGGAGGCCGGCCAGCCGCTCGCCTTCATCGCCGAGGAGGGCGACCAGCGATTCTTCGTGCCGCTCATCGTCCGGGAGGTGCCGGCCGACGTGGCCAGCCAAGGGACACTCTTCGACGCGACGTGTCCCCGCGGCTATCCCGGCCCGCTCGTGAAGCTCACGCCGGGCGCGGAGGGTGAGGGGTTCCTCGAACGGGCGATCGATGCCTTCGTCGCGACCATGCGCGAGCGGTCCGTGGTCGCGGTGTACGGCCGCCTGCACCCGTTGCTGCTGCCTCCCCTGGCGGAGCTTCGGCGCGTCGGGCCGATGGTCGAGCACGGTACCAGCGTCTCGATCGACCTGAGCCGCTCGCCAGAGGACCTCTGGCGGCAGACCCGCGAGAATCATCGACGGGACATCAA
>VBHW01000013.1:0-1187 GCA_005881055.1 Chloroflexota bacterium | reverse complement strand
TCGATCAGGCGCGGGTTCGTTGTGCGGATCGACGAGTCATGGGAGCGGTTCGACGGCTTCGTGGATGCATATCAGGAGTCGATGGATCGCCTCGGGGCGAGGCCCTTCTGGCGCCTCACGCGCGAGTACTTCGCGGATCTGCGAGAGACGCTGGGGGACTGCGTCCATCTCTGCGTCGTCGAGCGGAACGGCGTCCTCGCGGCAGCGGGGATGCTCACCGAGGTCGACGGCATCGTCGAATACCACCTCGCCGGCACGTTCGACGCCTTCGTGGGCGACAGCCCGTCGAAGTTGCTCATCCATTTCGCCCGGGGGTGGGCACAGGAACGCGGGCATCGCGTCCTGCACCTGGCCGGCAGCCTTCGGAGCGGCGATCCGCTCCATCACTTCAAGGCTGGGTTTTCCCCGACGAGCCACCCCGTGTACTCGTGGCGCGTGGTGAGCGACGACGCGATCTACAGCACGCTCGTCGAGCGCTGGGAGGCGGGCCGCCGCGCCACCGCGGATCCGATCGACGGATACTTCCCGGCCTACCGCAAGGACGATCCCGGGATCCACAATGCGGGCTAGCCCAAATCCTGGCGGGAACGGGCCCGTGGCGCCCGCGCCGGATCCAGTGCAGCCGGAGTTCGCCCCGGTCCGCGCCGATCGCTGGGAGCACGGCTCCGGCTTCCACCTCTCCCTCGACATCGGCGAGGCCCGATACCCCTGGAGCGATCATCCCCACGCCTACTGGGGTTCTGGCCGCGACGCCCTGCGCTCGCTCATCGGCTGGGGCCATGGCGACGGTCGTTGGAGCCGGATTCTGTGTCCGTCGTTCTACTGCCCGGAAGCGGTCGTCGCGATCCGCCAGGAGGCCGACGTGGCCGTCTATCCGGACGCGCCGATGATGCCAGGGGACGGCGTCCTCGCCGCCGGGCCGCGCGATGTCGCGCTCGTCGTATTCTCACGATCCGGTGTCGGGATGGGCGCGGACGAGCCAGGCGGACTACGCCTTCGCGTCCCTGCGCAAGACGCTGCCGCTGCCCGATGGTGGCGTCCTCTGGTCGCCGCGCGGGCTCGATCTGCCCCGCGAGCGCGAGATGACCAAGGCGCACGAGTCGGCCGTGCTCGATCGACTATCCGCGATGATCCTCAAGCGCCTGTACCTGTCCGGCTCCGCCATCGCGAAGGACGACTTCCGGAAC
>VBHW01000412.1 GCA_005881055.1 Chloroflexota bacterium | reverse complement strand
TCCTCCTCGGCATGCCCGCGAACCTCGGGGCGAGGGGCGTCGACGACGTGGCGCGGGAGGTCGCCGAGCCGCTGCGCCAGGCCCTCGGGTGATCGGGGCATGTCGAGGATGCCCAACGAGGGCGACGACGGGCCGCGTGGGGCATCATGACTCGCATGGACGAATCGCAGGCCGCCGGCCGACGGGGTGAGGCGGGAGCCTCCGGCGTGGACGGCAGACGGACGGCGCGCGAACTCCCCCCGGTCACCGAGCGTGAGCTCGCCGCGCGAGCCCGCGGCCTCTCGTCCGCGTACATTCCCGGCGGCGACGATCCCGAGCTCGAGCGGACGAAGCGAACCGAGGCGCGCTACATGCGCCTCCTCATCGGGATGGTCCTGCTCATCGTCGGCTCGGGGCTGATCGTCTCGCTCGTCGGCCTGGCGCTCGCGGCCGGCGTCGGCAAATGACGGCCGTGCCCGGCCGGTGATCGGAGAACGCGGGTCCGACACCCCCTCGGCGCGCCTCGAACCGTCGACGTGGGAGCGGGCCCACGAGCGGCTGATCGCCGACCTGCGCGACCTCATCCGCCTGCGGACGGTCAACCCGCCGGGCGACGAGATCCTTGCCGCCCGCCATGTCGGCTCGGTCCTCGACGACGCCGGCGTGCCGGCGACGGTCGTCGAGCCGTTCCCCTCCCGCGGCTCGGTGGTCGCCCGGCTGCACGGCGACGGAACGGGCGGCGGCCCGCTGCTCCTCTTCGGCCACCTCGACGTCGTGCCGGCGCCGGGCGAGTGGACGCACGACCCGTTCGGGGCGGACGTGGCGGACGGCTACGTGTACGGCCGTGGCGCCGTGGACATGAAGAACCTCGTCGCCATGGAGCTCGGGGTCGTCCTGCTCCTCGCCGCGGAGGCTCGCGCGGCGGGGCGCGACCCGGCCTCGGACCCGGTTCCGGGCCTGCGCCGCGACATCCTGTTCGCGGCGACGGCCGACGAGGAGGCCGGCGGCCGGCACGGGGTGCGCTGGATCGCCGACGAGCATCCGGAGTGGCTGCGCGCCGACGCTGCGATCAACGAGGTCGGCGGCGTCTCGATGGAGCTCGGCGGGCGACGCTTCTATCCGATCGGCGTGGCCGAGAAGGGATTCCTCATCTACGAGCTCACGGTGCACGGGATCGCCGGCCATGGATCGATGCCCCGGGACGACAACGCTGCCGTGCGCGCGGCGCGGATCGTCGAGCGGCTGGCAGCTCCCCGGCCGAGCCGCCTGACGCCGGTCACCGAACGGCTCTTCCGCGCGATCGCGGAGGCGGCGCCGGTTCTGCGGGCGGCGATCGCGGGCGTGACCCGCGGGGACGGCGGCGTCACAGCCGACGAGGCGGATGACCCGTGCGACGCCTCGGTCGCTCGCGTCGCCGCGGCGATCACCCGCGACACGGTCAGCCCGAATGTCATCCACGCTGGCGTGAAGTACAACGTCATCCCCGGCGAGGCGGTCGTCGAGGTGACCGAGGAGTCGATGCGTCACGAGCTGCGCCGGATGATCGGCGAGGAGCTGTGGGCAGTGACGGACGTGCGGCTCGTCGTCGCCGGCGATCCGGTCGAGGCGCCCGTTGATCACGGCCTCTACCGGACCATGGCGGACACGCTGCGCGACCACGACCCAGAGGCCGTCCCCGTGCCGGCGATCGTCCCGTTCGGCACCGACGCGAAGACGACAGGCCCCCTGGGCGTGCCGACGTACGGCTTCTCGCCGCTCCGCCTCGATCCCGCCGAGCGGTTCCTCGAACGGTTCCACGGCGTCGACGAGCGGGTCTCACTCGAGGCCCTCCGGTTCGGCCTTCCAGTCCTCTACGACGTGGTCCGCCGCTACTGCGATTGAGCCCCGGTCTTGTCGTCCGGACGCCCGTCTGCACCAACGGAAGGCGTCCACCGCGCTGCGATACTGGTGCCAACGTCCCGGGGGAGGCCGAAGAGCAGCCATGCGAACGATGCGGCGCCGACTGATTCTTCCGTGCGCGGTTGCTGCCTGGCTGCTCGTCGGGTGCGGAGAGGGGACGCAACCCTCGCCAAGCGCGAGCGGACGCGGCGGGACACCTTCGCCGCGCGCGATCGCGTCCGGCGCCGCCTCGGAAGTCGCCTCGCCGACTGGCTCAGGCGGAGGCAACGAACCGGGGCCTGCCACACCGCTCTTCGCGCATGTCATGCAAGGCTCGGCCGGCATGACCGTGGCCGTCGATTCGACCGGGGTGATCCATGTGGCCGGCGCGCTGGCAGAAGGCAACCCCAACCTCCTCTATGGCCGCTGCGCCGGGCGGTGCGACCAGGCGTCTTCGTGGGAGATCGTCCCGCTCCCGTCCGTGGCCGACGTGAATCACGTGCCGACGATCGCCCTAACCGACGACGATCGTCCACGCATCCTGTTCGCGTCCGACCTACCGGGATCGGCCGGCTACTACTACCTCGAGTGCGACTCCGAGTGCGGTCGCGTCGCGAGCTGGCACTCCGTCCGGCTGACCGAGGAGAGCCCCGAATCGAACGGGGTCGCGAATCCCCGGATGCCATTTGCCGTTTCGGGCGAGGGTGCCGCGGCGTTCGCGTACGACGACGGGTTCGGGATGTACGTGTGGGTCTGCAACTCGCGATGCGCGGCCGGGAATTCGTGGGCACGGGTGACGCTCGCCGACGTCTACTCCTACGCCGAGGCCGTTGCATTCGGATCCGGCCAGAGCCTGCAGGTCATCGGGCGCCAGGCTGTGCGGAACAGCACAAACGAAACGA
>VBHW01000031.1 GCA_005881055.1 Chloroflexota bacterium | reverse complement strand
GATGTAGAAGAGGAACAGGTCGAGCGACAGGAACACGCCGACCATGCCGACTTCGAGGATGAGGAAGGAGACCATGTACTCCTTCACCCGCTCGGTGATCGGCCGGAAGCTCGCGAGGATGCTCACCCACGTCAGCGTCGTCGTGAGGACGACGAGGACGAGGGAGAGCCCGTCGACGCCGAGCTTGTACTGGATGCCGAACGCCGGGATCCAGTCGGCCTGCTCGATGAACTGGAAGCCGCCGCTCGCCTGGCGGCCGGGGATGAACCCGATGAGCAGGAAGAGCGAGAAGACCCACGTCGCGCCGGCCGCGGCGAGCGCCACCCAGCGGGCGAGGTCCGGCCGGGCCCGGGGCAGGAACGCGATGACGATCGCCCCGACGAGCGGCAGGAACGTGACGACGGTGAGGATCGGCAGGCCGCTCATCGCGGCGCTCCGACGATGAGCAGGTACGAGCCCGCCATCACGATGAGGCCGATGGCGATCCCGAGCGCGTAGTTCTGGACGCGTCCCGTCTGGACGCGGCGCAGCTCCCGCCCGACGACGACCGTGACCGAGCCGATGCTGTTGACGGTGCCGTCGACGATGACCCGGTCGAACCACCAGCAGGCCGCGGCGACGCGACCGCCGATCCTGATGAAGACCAGGTCGTTCAGGTCGTCGAACCACCACTTGTTGAGCGACGCGCGGTAGAGGAACGGCGCTCGGGCCGTCACGGCCTGGACCGCCTCCGGGTCGGGGGCGCGACGGAGGTTGAACAGCTCGACGCCGAACAGGCGCCAGGCGATCGAGATGCCGATGACCGCGACCGTCACGCTCGCGAGGATGAGCGCGCCGTCGATCCCGAAGAGCTGGAACGACTCCTCGTGCCCGGACAGCTTCACAGTCCCCTCGAAGACCGGTCGCAGCCAGCCGGCGAGGAGCCCGTTCTCCGGCGGGAACCCGATGAGCAGCCCGAGCACGGCGGACGGGATCGCGAGGGCGACGAGCGGGGCGGTCATCGATCGCGGCGACTCGTGGATGTTCGGCTCGACGGCCGGGTCGACCCGGCTCGTTCCCCAGAACGTCAGGCCGATGAGCCGGAACATGTAGAACGCCGTCAGCCCGGCGACGACGATGCCGACGCCCCACACCCACAGGAACCCGTTCTTGAACGCGGACCCGAGGATCTCGTCCTTGCTGAAGAAGCCGGCGAGCGGCGGGATGCCCGAGATCGCGACGGCGCCGACGAGCATCGTCCAGTACGTGATCGGGATCTTCCGCCAGAGGCCGCCCATCCGGCGCATGTCCTGCTCCTCGTGGACCGCATGGATGACCGAGCCGGAGTCGAGGAACAGCAGGCCCTTGAAAAAGCCGTGGGTCATGAGGTGGAAGATCGCCGCCGTCCAGGCGCCGACCCCGAGCGCGGCGAACATGTAGCCGAGCTGGCTCAGCGTCGAGTACGCGAGGACGCGCTTGATGTCGGTCTGCGTCAGCGCGATCGACGCCGCGAGGATCGCGGTGAAGATCCCGATCCCGGCGACGACGACCATCGCTTCCGGCGCGTGCCCGAAGAGCGGGTTGACGCGGGCGACGAGATAGACGCCGGCGTTGACCATCGTCGCCGCGTGGATGAGCGCGGAGACGGGCGTCGGGCCCTCCATCGCGTCGGGCAGCCAGACGTGGAGCGGGAACTGCGCGCTCTTGCCGGCGGCGCCGCAGAACACGAGGAGCGCGATCAGGACGACGAGCCCGTGGTTCGTCGCGTCGATCTTCGCGAGCCGTTCGAGGGCATCGTGGATGTTCAGGGTCTGGGTGTTCACCCAGATTGCGGCGAGCCCGAGCGCGAACCCGACGTCGCCCACGCGGTTGACGAGGAACGCCTTCTTCGCCCCGAGCGCGGCGCTCCGGCGCCGGTACCAGAAGCCGATGAGCGCGTAGCTGCAGAACCCGACGAGCTCCCAGCCCGCGAACACCACGAGGAAGTTGTCCGCCAGGACCAGCAGGAGCATCGAGAACATGAACAGGTTGAGGTACGCGAAGAAGCGCCAGTACCCGCCGTCGTGGGCCATGTAGCCGATCGAGTACACGTGCACGAGCATCCCGATCGTCGTGACGACGATGAGGAGGCAGGCCGTCAGCTGGTCGACGTGGAAGCCGATGTCGATGCTGAACGTGCCGGCCGGGATCCAGCGCCAGAGCGTCACCGAGGCGCCGCCCTCGCCGAACCCGCCGGTGAGCGAGGTGATGGCGACGGCCGAGGCGATGAGCCACGTGAGGACGATCGCGCCGACCGGGACGAGGCTGGCGGCCGGGCGGCCGTAGGCGTACTGGATCCGCCGCCCGAAGAGCGCCGTGAACGCGAAGCCGGCGATCGGCAGGGCGACGATGAGGGGCACGAGCTGGGCCATCTCGGGGTCGACCGCCGCTACTGGCGCATCGCGTTGTACTCGTCGACGAGCGGCGTCCGGCGGTTCCGGTAGATCGCGATGACGATCGCCAGGCCCACGGTCGCCTCACCGGCAGCCACGGCCATGACGATGATCGCGATCACTGACGCGTTCGCCTTGAGCGGCTCGATGAACGACCCGAACGCGACGATCGCGAGGTTGACCGCGTTGAGCATGAGCTCGATCGACATGAGCATGCTGATCGCGTTGCGCCTGGCCAGGAACCCGAACGAGCCGATCGCGAAGAGCAGCCCCGAGAGGACGAGGTAGCTGTCGAGCGAGTTGCTCATGGCGGGCCGCCCTCGTCGTGGCGCGCGAGGAAGACCCCGCCGATGACGGCCGCGAGGAGGAGGACGCCGACGACCTCGAACGGCAGGACGTACGTGCTGAACAGCGCCCGGGCGACGTCGTCGGTTGCGTTCCGGATCCGCGTCCCGACGGCGCCCCAGTCCGTCGCGGTCACCGTCAGGGTGATGACGAAGGCGAGGACGATCGCGGCGATCGCCGCCGGCACGGCCTGGGTCTGGAACACGAGCCGGGCGGGCGCGGCCTTGTCCTGTGTGAGCATGATCGCGAAGAGGATGAGGACGCTGATCGCCCCGATGTAGACGAGCACCTGGGCGCCGGCGACGAGCGGCGCGCCGACGACCACGTAGATCCCGGCGAGCGCGCCGAAGCAGACGATCATCGCCAGGCCGCACCGGATGATGTCGCGCATCGTCACGACGAGCAGCCCGGACACGAGCATGATCTCGGCGAAGAGGACGAACGCGACGTCGTCCCACCGGACGCCCGGGAAGCCGAGGATGTTGAGCACGAGGATCAGGCCGGGCGGGCCACCGGCGATCGCGAGCCCGATGGCCATGAGGATGAGCGATCGAAGGCCCACTCGCGGCTACCCGTGCCCGCCCGACGCGACCTCGGGGCCGACCGCGGACGCGTGGCCCGTTCCCGACCCGTGGCCCGTACCAGCGCCGAGCGCGGGGACTCCTCCCTGGGACGGGAGCCCGTGGCCGTTCCCGTGCCCGTTCCCATGTCCGTGGCCGTCACCGTCGCCGTGGACGTGCGCGCCCTCGCGGACCGGCACCCCGCCGAGGGCGAGCGACGGCGGCAGGACGGGGAGCATCCGCGGCGCCGTGGAACGGCCCTCGGCGAGCGCCCGGATCGTCCAGTCGCGCTCGCGCCGGATGTAGCTCACCTCGGTCTCGCGATCGATGGCGGCGAGGGCGATGAGGTCGACCTCGGGATCCTCACGGCTGCCGTGCGAAAGCTCGAAGTCCGCGCCGTCGCGCAGCGCGTCGTACGGGCAGGCGTCGACGCAGATGCCGCACAGGATGCAGCGGCTCTCGTCGACGGCGTACTTCTGGAGGACGCGCGGCTTGGGCATGAGGGCGCCGGTCGGGCACGTCTCCGCGCAGCGGCCGCAAGACACGCACGGCGTGTCGTTGAGGCTCATGTCGAGCGGCGTCGTCACGAGGGTGTCGAAGCCGATCCGCATGAAGTCGTAGCACGCCGCCCCGACGACCTCGGCGCATACCTGGGCGCACCGCCCGCAGTCGATGCAGCGCGACGGCTCGCGGAGGATGAACGAGTGGGAGTCGTCGCGGATGTAGTCGTGGTTCGTGCCGGTGAAGCGGTTCTCGGTCACGCTCCGGAACCCGGCGCCCTGGTGGTTCGCCGGCTCGAGCGTCTGGAGCGTCGTCCCGTACTCGATCCCCAGGCGACGGAGGTCGCAGTAGCCGATCGCCTCGCACGTGCACTGGAGGCAGCGCGTCGACTCGGCGACCGCCTCGGCGGGGCTGTACGGGATCTCGTACTCGAGATAGCTCCGGTTGCGGACCTCCGCCTCCATCGCCTTGAGGCGGTAGCGCGGCTCCTTCACCTCGCTCGTGAACGGGACGATCGAGAGGAACTCGGGCTGGGGCTCCGCGAGGGTCTGTCGCGTCCGGATGGTCGACAGGTCGTTGCCGCGCAGGTAGGCGTCGATCGCGTAGGCGGCCCGCCGGCCCTCGGCGATCGCCTGGACGACGGTCGCCGACCCGATCCGCACGTCGCCCGTCGCGAACACGCCCGGGCGTCCGGTCTCGAACGTCACGGCGTCGGCCTTGATCCGGCGCTGCTTCGTCGCCTCCACGCCGTCGTTGCCCGGCCCGAACCAGGACAGGTCCGGACCCTGGCCGATCGCGAGGAGGACGCGGTCGCACGGGATCGTGAACTCGGTGCCCGGCGAGGGCTCCGGCCGGCGACGGCCCGATGCGTCGGGCTCGCCGGGGCGGTTGCGGATGAACTCGACGCCGCTAACCTTCCCGGTCCTCTCGTCGACGATGATCCGCGTCGGGCCCGCCTGGAAGATCGCCGTGACGCCTTCCTCGATCGCCTCGTGGACCTCGTTCGAGGCGGGCATGTCCTTCATGTCGCGGCGGTAGACGAGGGTCACCTCGGCCGCGCCCTGGCGGACCGAGGTGCGCGAGCAGTCCATCGAGGTGAAGCCGCCGCCGATGACGACGACGCGCTTGCCGGCATGGCCCGGGTACGGCAGGCCGAGGGTCGCGGTGCGGAGGTAGTCGAGCCCGTCGAGGACGCCGTCGGCCTCCTCGTTGGGGATGCCGAGCTTGTTCGTGTCGTAGCAGCCGGTCGCGATGCAGACCGCGTCGTAGCCCTGGTGGAGGAGGTCGTCGAGCGTGAAGTCGCGCCCCAGGCCCTGGTTGGCCTCGAGCCTCCCGCCCAGGCGCCAGACCGACTCGTACTCGGCCTCGAGGACCTCGACCTTCGGCAGGCGGTACTGCGGGATGCCGTAGCGGTGCATCCCGCCGGCTGCCGGGTCGCGCTCGAAGACCGTCACGTCGTGGCCGGCCAGGAGCAGGTAGTACGCGGCCGCCATCCCGGCGGGGCCGGACCCGATGACCGCGGTGCGCCGGCCGGTCTTCGGCTGCATCTCGAACGGCAGCGGCGGCTCGACCTCGTCGTCGAGCATCGCCCGGATGACCTGGTCGCCGGCATAGCGGTGGCTGTCGCGGATGGCGATCGCCTCGTCCACCTCGTCGCGCCGGCAATGCTCCTCGCACGGCGCCGGGCAGACCCGGCCGAGGATCGACGGGAACGGGATCGTCCGCTTGAAGATCCGCGTCGACTCGCGCCAGTTCGCCTCGGCGTTCGCCTTGAGGAAGCCGGGGATGTCGATGTGGCTCGGGCACTTGTTCTGGCAGGGCGGCAGGCAGTAGGCGTTGTGGTCGCTGAAGATGAGCTCGAGGTTCGTCGCCCGGAGCTGCCGGACCATCTCGGTCTGCGTCTGCACCTTCATGCCGCCTGTGGCCATGGCCGAGCAGGAGATCGGCGGGTGCTCCTCGCCCTCGACCTCGACGACGCACATCCGGCAGGCCCCGAAGCCGGGCAGCTTCGGCTCGTAGCAGAGCGTCGGGACCTCGATCCCGTTGTCGCGACAGACTTCGAGGATCGTCTGGCCCTCGCGACCCTCGACGACCCGCCCGTCGACCTCGAGCCGGATGACGGGCGCCGACATTGGCCGCTGCGGCGCCGGCGTCGTCACGAGCTGCTCGGCGAGCGAATCGTCGAGCGGCCGCGTCGTGTCGACGACGGCCTTCAGGCCGGGGGCATCGCGCGGGCGATCCGGGGGGCGGACGATCAGGTCGGTCATCGGCTCGTGGGGATCATCGGCGGGGAACGATGGGCGAGCATCAGCGGGACGCCGCTGCGGCCGCGAGCGAGATCGGCTGGCATACCCCGGCGGGGCAGGAGCTGCGCAGGATGTGATCGTCGAGCTCCGCCCGGAAGTATCGCATCCCGCTCGCCAGTGGGAGCGTCGCGAGCCGCTCGTGGTCGCAGAGCGCGCTCTCGACGACGTCGTGCGAGAGGTCGACGAGGAGCTGCACGTCGGTCGGGCGCGGCCGGCCCTCGACGATCCGGTCACCGATCTCGACGAGACGGCGCGTGCCGATCCGGCAGGGGATCGTCTTCCCGCACGCCTCGTCCGAGCAGAACTTCGTCAGGAGGCGGGCGAGGTCGACCGTGCACGCTCGGTCATCGGCGACGACGACGCTGCCCGACCCGACGTGGGCCCCCGCGGCGCGCAGGGCGTCGAACTCGTACGGCGTGTCGAGCGCGTCGGCCGGCAGGAGGCCGCCGGACGGGCCGCCGACCAGCAGGGCCTTGAGCTTGCGACCGCGGGGCGCGGATCCCCCGAGGGCGACGATCTCGCGCAGCGGCGTCCCCAGCGGCACCTCGGCCACGCCGGAGCGTTCGTGGCCACGCACCTGGACGAGGATCGTGCCCGGGCTCGCCCGCGAGCCGATCTGTGCGAATGCCGCGGCGCCATTCAGGACGATCCACGGGATCGCGGCGAGCGTCTGGACGTTCTGGACGACGGTCGGGGCGCCGAACAGCCCGGTTTCGGTTGGATGCGGCGGCCGTTGCTCGGGCTGGCCGCGGCGGCCCTCGAGCGCCTTGAGGAGCACGGTCTCCTCGCCGAGCATGTACGCGCCCTGCACGGGCCGGACGCTGACCGCCAGGTCGCGGCCGGGACCGAACGCGTCGGGCCCGATGAAGCCGGCGTCGGCGGCCTCATCGACGGCGCGGCTGATGGCCGCGACGGCCTCGGACGCCTCCCCGCGGACGGCGATGATCGC
>VBHW01000411.1:1609-3152 GCA_005881055.1 Chloroflexota bacterium | reverse complement strand
GCGCCGGCAGCGGCGCCGCCTCGGACCGCGGCGTGACGATCGGCGGCGCGAGGGGTACGGCCGACATCGCCTCGTGCCCGTTCCGCGCGGACTTCCCGTTGAACCCCGTCGCGACGACCGTCACCCGCACCTCGTCGCCCATCGCCTCGTCGAAGCTCGCGCCGAAGATGACGCTCGCGGCCGGGTCGGCCGCGGATCGGATCTCCTCCGCCGCCTGGCTCACCTCCGCGAGGCTCAAGCCGGACGAGCCGGTGACGTTGAACAGGATCGACCGGGCGCCCTCGATGCTCCCCTCGAGCAGCGGTCCGGCCATCGCCTGGCGGGCTGCCTCGAGCGCCCGGGTGTCGCCCGACGCGTGGCCTACGCCCATGACCGTCTCGCCGCCATCCTTGAGGATCGCGCGGACGTCCGCGAAGTCGAGGTTGACGAGGCCGGGCAGCGTGATGACGTCGAGGATCCCCTGGACGGACTCGCGGAGGACGTCGTCGACCACCTGGAAGGCGTCGAGGATCGATGTGCCGTCGGCGACGACGTCGCGTACACGGTCGTTCGGGATGACGATGAGCGCGTCGACGCGCTCGCGGAGCTCGTCGGCCGCGGCGTCGGCCACGACGCGCCGCCGTGCCCCCTCGAACGCGAACGGCTTCGTGACGACCGCGAGCGTCAGGGCGCCATGGTCCCGGGCAACGCCGGCGACGACCGGCGCGGCCCCGGATCCGGTGCCGCCGCCAAGTCCGGCCGTGATGAACACCATGTCCGAGCCGGCGATCGTCTCCTCGAGCCGGTGACTGTCCTCCTCGGCGGCACGGCGCCCGATCTCGGGGTCGCCGCCCGTGCCCAGGCCGCCGGTGAGGGCCTGGCCGATCCGGATGCGACGCGGGGCCATCGATCGGCGGAGCGCCTGGGCATCGGTGTTGCACGCGACGAAATCGACGTCGCGCGTCCGGGCACGGATCATCGCGTCGACGGCGTTGCCGCCGCCTCCCCCGACGCCGACGACGCGGATCGTCCGCGACTCCACGCGCCGCCGGAACCGACGGAATGGCCTGGCAAGGAAGCGGAGGGAGATCAGCACGGCAACCCCGGCGATGACGATCAGCGGGAAGCTGCTGGGCAGGCCTTCCACGCTCCGAGTCTAGCAGCGGCCGGTGCGCGTGGTCACCGTACGAATGGGGTGTCCGCGGCACGAAAAAAGGGTCGGCCCCGGCTGAGCCGGGACCGCCAGGATGTCGTGTCAGGCGGGCGACGGAACGACCAGCGTCAGCCGCTCGCGCGCTTCCGACCGCCGCGCGGGCCGGCCTTCGTGTGCGCCGCGCGGAGCGATTGCGTCGGCTTGCTCACGGTCGAGTCGTCGCTCACCTCGACCCCGTGCTTGTGGGCCGCGGCGACGATCTTCTTGCGCGCCGATTCCTTCGCGGTCTGCGATTCGAACTCCGTCTGGTTGAACCGGGACATCGCGTTGCGGATGTGCGACTCGTCGTGGATCGGCAGGTGGCCTTCGCCGCTCTTGTCGACGTAGGCGAAGTTGCTCTTCTTGATCTGC
>VBHW01000411.1:858-1603 GCA_005881055.1 Chloroflexota bacterium | reverse complement strand
CCGCCATCGTCGTGCTCCTCGGCCCGTCTGGGCCTCATCGTCGTGGGTTGTCGGCCGGTCCCAGCGTGCTCGTTCGCGGGTGGCAGGCCCGCCGGCCGTGGACGGCCACGGGTTGCAGATGGCTAACGTGCGGATGACGGGTCGCGCGCGCCCGACGATCTCGGCTAGCGTTACGGTCGGAGGTCGCGGGAGGCGCGATGGACTGGTTCTCGGCGCCCGGGTACACGATCGGCCGGCTCCTCATCGAGCGCGGCCTCGGCCTGGTCTATCTCATGGCGTTCCTGGCGGTCGTCCGCCAGTTCCGGCCGCTCCTCGGGGAGACCGGCCTCCTGCCGACGCCCGCATACCTTCGGCGGGTTACGTTCCGCCAGGCACCAAGCCTCTTCCACTGGCGCTACAGCGACCGGATCCTCGCCGTCGTCGGCTGGACGGGCATCGCGCTCTCTGTCGCGATGCTCCTGGGCATCCCGCAGCTGGTCCCGCTGCCGCTGACGATCGCCGCATGGCTCGCGCTCTGGGCGCTCTACCTCTCGGTCGTCAACGTCGGCCAGGTCTTCTACTCGTTCGGCTGGGAATCGCTCCTCCTCGAGGCCGGCTTCCTCGCCGTCTTCCTCGGCAACGCGGAGGTCGCCCCGCCGACCCTCGTGCTGCTGCTGTTCCGCTGGCTGACGTTCCGCGTCGAGTTCGGTGCGGGGCTCATCAAGATGCGCGGTGACCGCTGCTGGCGGGACCTCACGTGCCTCGA
>VBHW01000411.1:0-787 GCA_005881055.1 Chloroflexota bacterium | reverse complement strand
CGAGGTCCTCGGCAACCACTTCGCCCAGCTCGTCGTCCCGTTCGGCCTCCTCGCGCCCGAGCCCGTGAGCGCGATCGCCGCGGTGATCGTCATCCTCACCCAGGGATACCTCGTCGTGAGCGGCAACTACGCCTGGCTCAACGCGGTCACGATCATCGCCGCGCTCGCGGCCCTGCCCGACTGGCTCTTCCGCGCCGTGCTGCCGATCGGACAGCCAGCCTACGGCCCGACGCCGGCGTGGTTCATCGGCCTCGTCCTCGCCGTCACCGTCCTCGTGGCGACCCTCAGCTACTGGCCGGTGCGCAACCTCCTCGGCCGGCGCCAGCTCATGAACTACACGTTCAACCCGCTCCATCTCGTGAACACGTACGGCGCCTTCGGGAGCGTGACGAAGACGCGCTACGAGGTCGTCGTCGAGGGGACGGCCGAGATCGCACCCGGCCCGGAGACCGCATGGAAGGAGTACGAGTTCAAGGGCAAGCCGGGTGACCCGCGACGCATGCCGCGCCAGTACGCTCCATACCACCTCCGGCTCGACTGGCTCATGTGGTTCGCGGCCCTGTCGCCCGGCTACGCGGAGTCGTGGTTCGTCCGGTTCGTCGAGAAGCTCCTGCGCAACGACCGGGGCACGCTCAGCCTCTTGCGGCGCAACCCGTTCCCGGACGCGCCACCGACCTGGATCCGGGCACGCTTCTACCGCTACCGGTTCGCGAGCTGGCGCGAGCGGCGCCAGACGGGCGCATGGTGGGCCCGCTCGCTCGTGGACGAGTACCTCGCGCCGATGCGG
>VBHW01000030.1 GCA_005881055.1 Chloroflexota bacterium | reverse complement strand
GAGCAGGACCGACAGGCCCAGCTCGGATCGGAGCCGTGAGATGAGCCGGGTCATGTCCGCGGTCTCGCGCGGGTTCATGCCGGCCGTCGGCTCGTCGAGCAGGAGGAGCGTCGGCTCGCTGCCCAGCGCGCGGGCGAGCTCGAGACGGCGCTGGTCGCCGTACGGCAGGTTCTTGGCCAGGATCTCGTCGCGGCCGCGCAGGCCGACGAGGTCGAGGAGCTCGCGAACGCGTACGCCTGCCCGGACCTCCTCGCTCCGCTGGCGGCGCGTGCTGAAGAAGGCGTCGACCGGCGACGCGTGCAGCTTCGTATGCATCCCGACGAGGACGTTCTCCATCGCGGTCATGTTCGGGAAGAGGCGGATGTTCCGGAACGTCCGGCCGAGGCCGGCGACGACCATGTCGTTCGGCCGGGCGCTTCGGAAGATGCCCAACCGGACGAGCATGCGGTTGTACCACCCGGGCCGGATGATCGCCGCCAGGAACATGCCCGCCAGCAGCGCCACGGAGACGAGGAGGTCGAGGGCGAGGATTGTCTGCGAGCTCGTCGCGCTGTAGGCGGCGATCCCGACAAGGACGGCGACGATGGACGGCGCGAACCAGATGACGGGCTCGAGGACGGCGCGGATCGGGCGGGCGATCATGCGGCGACCCCGGAACTCGACGTAGCCCGCAGTCGGGTCCATGAGCCCGGCGATGACGTTGAAGAACGTCGTCTTGCCTGCGCCGTTGGGTCCGATGAGGCTGACGATCGCGCCCTCGGGGATCTGGAAGGTCACGTCGCGAACCGCGACCAGGCCGCCGAACCGCTTCGTGACCCCGTGCGCGTCGAGGACGAGGCGGGGCAGGGCATCCGACGCGCCGGTCATGCGAGCTCACCCGATGCGTCGAGGCCGGTCGGGCTCGGCTCCGGTCCTTCGTCCGCGGTGTGCAGTTCGCGTCGCCTCCGGCCGCTCGGGAACAGGCCCTCGGGTCTCAGCAGCATCATGAGCACGAGCGCGATGCCGAACAGGAGGAACTGGTACTCCGTGAAGTTCACGTGCTGGAGGTCGACCGTCACCGGGCCCAGGTGGAGGGCCGGGAAGTTGATCGCCTGGAAGAACTGGTTGAGTGTCTTGAGGAACGTCTGCTGGAGCGTCGAGATGACGAACGCCCCCAACGCCACGCCCCAGATGTTGCCCTGGCCTCCGAGGACGATCATCGTCAGTACGGTGAACGACACCTGGAAGTAGAACTGGTCGGGGCTCACCACCGTGAGCTTCGACGCGTTGAAGACTCCGGCCAGCCCCGCCGTGGAGGCGCCCAGGGCGAAGGCGAGGAGCTTCGTGGTGACGGTGTTGATCCCGTTGGCGGCTGCGGCGAGCTCGTCCTCGCGGATCGCCATCCACGCTCGACCGAGCCGCGAATCCTGGAGCCGGTAGCTGAAGATGAGCGTGAAGGTCACGATCAACAGGACGAGCACGTAGAACGGCCATGGGTTCAGCAGCGTGAACTGGACGACGTCGAAGGGCGGGCTCCACGGGAGCGCCGGCTTGTAGACGCCCCCGATCCCGTTCGTCCCGTTCGTGTACGGCTCCGCGTTGAGGAAGACGATCGGCACGATCTCGCCGAATCCGAGTGTGACGATCGCGAGGTAGTCGCCGCGCAGCCGGAGCGTCGGGGCGCCGAGGAGCACGCCGAAGGTCGCCGCGACGACGGCGCCGACGAGAAGCATCGGCAGGAACGGGAAGTCGTTGCCGCTGAACGGCGAGGCGCCGAACGCATAGGCATAGGCACCGAACGCGAAGAACGCCGCGTAGCCCAGGTCGAGCAGGCCGGCCAGTCCGACGACGATGTTCAGGCCGACCGCCAGAAGGACGAACGTGCCGGCGTTCGAGAACCCATCGAGCCAGGCATTGAACGGCTGGAACTGGTTGAAGGGCGGCACCCGGGCCAGGATGGGCAGGAGCGCGCCCACGATCGCCATGCCGACGATGATCGAGACCGAGTGATGCGCGGCCGCGAGCTCGCTGATCCGCGACCAGCCCCGCCGGATCGGATTGGGGGATCGTCCGCGGGCCGTCGCCGTCATGCTCGCTCTCCCAGCTGCTGGCCGAGGATGCCGGCCGGGCGGAACACGAGGACGATGATGAGGGCCGCGAAGACGATGGCCTCGGACCAGCGCGAGAAGCCCTTCGACGCCGCGCCGACCTCGATGAAGCCGATGACGAATCCGCCGAGCGTGGCGCCGGTCGTGTTGCCGATACCGCCCAGGACGGCCGCCGTGAAGGCCTTCAGCCCGCCGTTGAAGCCGAGGTCCCATTTCACGCTGCCGAGGTAGAGGCCCCACACCACCCCCGCCGCACCGGCGAGCGCCGACCCGATGAAGAACGTGATCGCGATCGTCAGGTTGAGGTCGACGCCCATGAGCTGGGCGGCCTCGCGATCCTGGGCAGTTGAGCGCATCGCGCGACCGAGTCGCGTCCGTCCGACGAACTGGTTGAGCGCGACCATGAGGAAGATCGCCAGCACGAAGATGAAGATGTTGATGTACGGCACCGTTGCGTCGGCGATGTTGACGCTCAGCTCGGGCGCGATGAGCTGGGGTGTGTTGACGGACGCCGGGCCGAAGATGATGAGTGCGAGGTTCTGGAGGATGAAGGACACGCCGATCGCCGTGATGAGGGGCGCCACGCGCGGGGCGTTGCGGAGCGGGCGGTAGGCGAACCGCTCGATCGTGACGCCGATGAGGCCCATGATCGGCATCGTGAGTGCGAACACGAGCAGGAGGACGAGCAGGAGCGGGACGATGTCCCGGATTGGCGCCGTGAGGCCGGTGACCGGCAGGATGATCCGCGTCAGGAGCGTCATCGAGACGAAGCTGCCGGTCATGAAGACGTCGCCATGGGCGAAGTTGATGAGCTCGATGATCCCGTAGACCATCGTGTAGCCCAGGGCGATGAGGGCGTAGATCGCGCCCAGCGTCAGCGCGTTCGCGAACTGCTGTGGGCCGATGAACGCGTAGAACACCGCGAGGAAGACGACGCTCGCAACGGCAATGCGAGCGTTCCGGCCGAGTCGGATCGGGCCGGCGACGCGGGGACTCGCTGCGGCGGTCGGGGTCGTCATCTGGCTGCTCGGCCTCGCGCAGTAGTCAGTTGATCGGGGGCCGGCCGGCCGCTCGGCCGGCCGGCCCCCGTATCGATATCCGGTTACTCCCCTGGGTTACTTCTTGGCGCCGAAGTCGACCTGGCTGTCGAAGACCCAGTCACCCTTGAGCGGGTCCGGGGCCTTGTAGAACGACACGATGAGCTGGCTCGTGTCCCCGTTCGCATCGAAGTGGATCGTGCCGAGGATCGTGTCGTAGTTCGTGGCCGGGTTGACCGCTGACGCGCGGACCGCCTCGCGGAGCGCCGCCATGTCGGACGGGGCGGTCTTGAGCACCGCCTTCAGCGCGGCGAGGACAACCTGCGCGCAGGCGTAGCCGGTCGCGCTGTAACCCGTCGGGGCGAGGTTGTATTCGGCCGTGTACTTCGCGTCGAAGTCCTTCTTGGCCGGGAAGTCGCCGATCGCCGCGAGGGAGCTGTATGAGCCCTTCGCCGCTGCGCCGGCGATGTTGAGGAACGTCCCGCTCGTCTCGACCGTGCCGTCCTGGATGCCGTCGGGTCCGACATACGGGATGTCGCCCATGCCGACCTGGGCCATCTGCTTGCGGATGATCCCGCCGCCGGTCCCGGTGACGCCGCCGAAGTAGACCGCCTCGGGGCCCTTGGCCTTGGCGGCCGTCAGGAGCGGCGTGTAGTCGCTCGTCGTCTTCGGCGCGCCGTCGCGGGCGACGACCGTGCCGCCCTCGGCCTGGAACTCCTTGACGAAGTTGTCGGCGATGCCCTTGCCGAAGGTCTCGGTATCGTCGATGACGTAGACCTTCGTCTTCTTGAGGACCTGGATGATGAACTGTGCCGCCGCCGGGCCCTGCTTGTCGTCGGTCGTGACGACGCGGACGTAGTTGATCTTGTCGGGGTGGGCCTTGCGGATGTCCAGCGCGCCGAACTCGGGCTTCGTGAGGCCCTCGTTCGTGTTCGCCGGGCTGCACTGCAGGAGCCCCGCCTCGTTCGTGATCGGGATCTCGGCCTTGGCGACGCTCGAGTTGAGCGGGCCGATGAGCGCGACGATGTTCGGATCCGCGACCGCGGTCTGCATGTTCTTCGCGCCCGTCTGCGGGTCGTGGGTCCCGTTCAGAGCGTCGTCGAGGATCGGGTCGACGGTCAGCGCATAGCCGCCGAAGTCCGTCCCGGCGGTCGACGCCGCGGACGCCTCTTTCACCGCCAGCTTGATGCCGTTGATCATCGGGTCGGACGACTGCTTGTCACTGCCCTGGAGCGGCAGATCGATGGCGATCTTCAGGGTCCCCTTGGACCCCCCGCCTCCGGCACTGCCCGGGGCCGTCGTGGCCCCCGGTCCGCAGGCGCTGAGCACCAGGGCCGCACCTACGGCGAGCGCGCCGAGCTTGGTGACCTTCATGAACGACTCCTCCTCAATGCCACACGGCCGGTCAACGGCCGGCGCCGGTCGGCAATCGACGCGCGCGCACGGGAACGGGCCCGGCCGGCTGTCGGCGCCCTTCGCCATCATGTGCCGAGGAGGCCGCTCCGTAGGGCTCGGACCGATGATCGGAAAGTGGCGGCGGTGCGTGACAACAGCGTCGCGGATAACCGTAGCCCGGGCGGCGCGCAGGTAGCCGCCGAAGCGATGCCGTATATTAGCCACCGGCCAGCCGATTGCAACACCGGTCGGCGAGCGTTCCGCCGTATCGCGAGCGGGCTCCACCCGGAGCCGCCGCGGCGGCCGTGCGACCCCTCGCTCCGGCGCCCGATCCTCTTGATCCCGCGACCAACTGTCCTCGGCGGCCGCCAGACAACATGAGGTAGCACCTTCGGCGTGGAATATCTGGTCCGAGTGGCCCGTATCACGGACATCGAGCGCCTTGCGGCACTGTGCGAGGTCTCCCCGCGCGCCGCGGATCGTTCGAGCCCGATGGACGCCGCGGACCTGTTACGCCAGCTCGTGTACCTGCCCCAGGCCAGCGTCTTCGTCGCGGAAGCGCGACGGGAGGTGGTCGGCGGCGCGATCCTCGCGCTCCGGCCCTCCGTCAGGGCCGGCGGCTTCGTGGGGACGGTGGATCTGCTGGTGGTCGACTCGCGTCACGACGCCGATCGGGTGACGGACGCGCTGCTGGAGGAGCTACTCCGGTCGGCGCACAACAAGGCCTGTTCCGTCGTCGAGGCGGACCGGCCGGACGATCCAGCGGAGCGGACCCGCTGGGAGCGTCAGGGGTTCACCGAAACAGGTCCGCGCATCGCCAGGTCCGTTGCCGCGCCGAGGATCGCCGCGGGTCGCACCTGACCCACACCGCCGCCGAGCTGCGCAGCGCGCCGGAGGCGGAACAACATCAAGGAGTCATCGTGGGCAAGAATGTCGCCGTCTTCGTGGACGTGGCGAACATCTTCTATGCGGCCAAGGCCGCCGGCGTGGACATCGATTACGTCACGCTCCTCAAGTCGGCCGTCTCTGGCCGCGACTTCGTGCGCGCATACGCGTACACGGGCCTGGATCCCGAGAACGAGAACCAGCGCAACTTCCATTCGTTCCTCAGCCGCCACGGCTATCGCGTGGTGAGCAAGGACATCCGCAAGTACGGCGACGGCAAGGTCAAGGCCAACCTCGACATCGAGCTCGTCGTCGACCTCATGAAGACCGCCCGGAACCTCGACGTCGCGATCGTCGTGTCCGGGGACGGCGACTTCGCGCCGGCGATCCGGGCCGTCCAGGAGATGGGCGTGCGGGTCGAGGTCATCAGCTTCCGTGGCAACACGTCGTCGGACCTCATCGACGTCGCGGACATCTTCACGGACATCACGCAGATCGCCCGCGTCGAGAAGGGCTCCTCACGGTCGGGTCGGCGGGTCGCCGGCGACGAGATGGACCTCTCCATGACCGAGGTGCCAGACAAGCAGACCGAGGGCTCCGGGCGGGGTCGCGGCCGCACGGGTCGCGGACGCGGCCGGGCCGGCGAGGCCGAGCCGGTCGCCGCCGCGGACGGCCGCGCCCGACGCGGTCGTGGCCGGGTTGCCGCGGGCGAGACGGATGCGGCCGGTGCTCCGCTGACGGTCCTCCCCGGTGAGCGCCTCTCCAGGGCGCGTCCCGTCGGGGCCGTGTCGGACGTCGGCGCGGACGCGGGCTCCGAGGAGGTCGAGGACGAGGAGCGCGTCGTGGAGACCGGTGGCGCCATCGGCGAGGACGGCGAGGGCCGCCGGCGCCGGCGGCGCCGGGGCGGACGCGGCCGGGGCCGCGGCCGAGGTCGCCCTGACGAGGCGGTGGCCGTGGGCGACGCAGGTGGCGAGGCGGGCGACGCGGGGGAGCTCGATCGCGACGTCGTCGACGAGGAGGAGCGGGCACCGGCACGCCGGGCACCGCGCGCCGCGGCCTTCGGTTCGGTCTGGGACGCCCAGATCGGCGTGCCGAGGGAACCGACCCGGACGCCGACGGACCTCGGGCCGCTCCCGGCGGACGAGGAGTTCGACGACGAGCCGGCGATCCCCGAGTACCTCATCGCCGAGCGCCACGGGCTGTCCCGCGGTCGGAGCGCGGGTGCACAGCGCGGCGGCCGGGGAGCCCGGAGCGGCTACTCGGCGGCCGTGGATCGCGAGCGGTTCGGCAGGGGTGGGGGTGGCGGCGGTGGAGGCATCAACCGCTATCCGGATGTGAGCGGGCGGGGCGCGCCGCGCGGGGGTCGGGACGCCGGCCGACGCGACGATCGCTACGGTCGTGGCGGCGATCGTCCTCCGCGCCAGGAACGCGGTCCGGGCGCTGGCCCCCGGCCGGGGGAGCAATGGAGCGAGGTCCCGCCGGAGCTCGAGGCGATGCTCCGTGCGCAGCTCGCAGCGAAGTCGGGCGGGGGCGCGCCGTCGGACGAGCGTCCTCGGTCCCGGCCGGTCCGGGCCGCCGGTGGAGGCGGCGGGCGGGCCGCTGACGCTGGCGACGCCGGCGCCGGAGCAGCCGGTGAGGCCGAGGCTGCCGCGGTCGCCCCTCGGCGCGGTCGTCCACGTGCCTCGGCGGCACCGGCCGGAGTGACCGCCGGCAAGACCGCCGCGCCGACGCCCGATGCCAAGCCGGCGACCCGGCGGAGGACCACGCGGACGACCGGTGGCGACGCAGGATCCAGCGCGGCGGCCGCCGGGACGGGTACGGAGGCGCCGGTCGAGTCGAGCGCAGACGCCCCGAAGCGCCGGGGCCGACCGCCGGGAACCGCGC
>VBHW01000410.1:4382-4820 GCA_005881055.1 Chloroflexota bacterium | reverse complement strand
TGGCACCGAGGCCGCGCAGGAAGTCGCGCCGGACCACGCGGACATCAGAGCCGGGCGTCATAGTCTCACGCTCGACCTCATCGCGCGGTGCCTGTTGCTCGCCATCCATGCGACTCACCGAGCTCTGTCGGGGACCGGACCACGCGTCGGACCCTGTTCGCCGGCCATTCCGACCACGGTACCACCCGTTGCCGATCGCGGATCCGTCACCTCCCCCAGTCATGCCATCGAGCTCGCCACCAATGGAGCGACTTCGCCGATCAACCGCTCGATGGTCTCCGTGTCGTACGGCCAGGCAAGCTGCGGCAGGAAGGAGCTCACCCCCAGCGCAGCGAAGCCGACGAGCGCCTCGGCGGCCAGGGCGGGGCTGGTCGCCCACACGACGTCCCAGACGGACTCGCCCCAGCCATGGACGACGCGCAGGTCCTCGAACGCTCG
>VBHW01000410.1:0-4318 GCA_005881055.1 Chloroflexota bacterium | reverse complement strand
GTCTCGCTCGAGCTCGCGACAGTGAAGGCGGAAGACATCGTCCTTGTGGCTCCAGAACTCGAAGCCGTCGATGGGCACGAAGATCTGCCAGATGTCGGCAAATCGGGCGGCCACGCGGAGGCCCTTGCGCTCGCCTTCGGCGCCCACGAGGAATGGCAGCGGGCGACGTCGCGGGAGCGGAGCATGGCGCACGGCTCGGAACGTGTACGTTGGGCCAACGTGGTCGACGGTCTTCCCGTCGACGACGGCCCGGATGAGCTCGAGCGCTTCCTCGAGCCGGTCGAGACGGACGCCGGTCGATGCCCAGGCGAGCCCGTGGGCGACCACCTCGAGCTCGACGTTGCCCGCCCCCAGCCCAAGAACCGAGCGCCCGCCGCTGATGTGGTCGATCGTCGTCGCCATCTTCGCCACGACGCCCGGGTTGCGGAATGTGTTGTTGCCGACGGTCAACCCCAGCGAGATCCGGTCCGTCGCCTGTGCCCAGGCGGCCAGCGTCGTCCAGCCTTCGAAGAAGGGTTGATACGGGTTGCCGCCCGTCGAATACAGGTGGTCGTGACCGAACACATAGTCATAGCCGAGCGACTCCAATCGCCGGACCGTGGCGAGGACGTCGATCCGTACGTGAGGATCTGGAAGCCGAATTTCATCCGCCCGACCATCGCGACTCCTCCGGTCCATGTCCGCGCCCACCCATGCGACCGTGCACCGCCCGCAGACTATCCGTCACCGGTCATCGTGGGCGGGTCGCACGGCGGTTCCCGACAACAATGGGGCAAGCCCTAGACGCCGAGGCGTTCGAGCTCGTACGGGAGCATCTGCCGCCACCACGGCCAGTCGTGGTTCACGTCATGGCCCCAGTAGTCGACGATCGCCGGGATGCCCTTCGCGACGAGTATCGCGTCGATCGCGCGCGTGTCGGCGAGGCAGTCCTCTTCCCACGCACCCTGGCCCACCGCGAAGCAGATCCGCGCTTTCCGGAGACGGTCGAGGTACCACGGGTCGTCGAGGCCCGGCAGGTACAGGAGCGGGCTGTTGAAGTACACGGCGTCGTCCACGTAGTCGCTAACGAACCCGCCCACCTGGTAGAGGCCCGAGATCGCGACGACGCCGTCGAACAGGTCCGGGTGTCGGAACAGGACGTTGGCGGCGTGGTAGGCGCCCATGCTGCAGCCGACCGTCCAGGCCGTCGCCCATCCGGTTTGCTCCCGCACCCATGGCGCGAGCTCGGTCGCGACGTAGCGGTCGTAGTCCTCGTGGCGACGTGCCCTGTCCCCCGCTGGCACGTCCCGGTTCGTCCACGACTGCCAGTCGATCGAGTCCACCGCGAAGATCCGGCATCGCCCGGCCTCGATGATCCCGGCGACCGACTCGACCATGCCCCAGCTCTCGAAGTCCCAGTAGCGCCCCGCCAGCGACGGGAACGCGACGATCGGTCGGCCGTCGTGGCCGTAGACCTTCAGCCCCATGTCGTGGCCGAGCGCGGGGCTGTAGAGGATGTGCTCCTCGACGTGCACGGAGGTCAGTCAGTGACCGGCTCGGCGGCCGTCGCCTGGATCTCGAGCGCGGCGGCGCGCAGCGGCTCGATCTCCGGACCGCGGAGGATGTAGCCCTCGTTGCCGATCGCGGCCGCGAACACGTCCTGCACGCGTTCGTGGTGGATGATGAGGTCCCGGAAGCGGACCATGACCTCTTCGTGGGCGAGCCGGTACGTCCGCTCGCGCTTCCTGCCTGCCCACAGGACGGCATGCGGGCGCTCGTTGACGATGTCGGTCTTGCCGTGGACGACGACCTGCGCCCAGGCGCGGTAGAAGTCGGCGTCGTTCGCGTAGTTCCACATGTCGACGGTGAGCCCGCCCGGCTGGCGCATGTTCACCTCGAGGGCCGCGAGGCTTCCGTCGGGCAGTCGGAAGAACTCGAAGTGGAAGGGCCGCTCCCGGACGTCGAACGCCGCCGCGACGCGCCGTCCGAGCGCCACGAGGTCCTCGGGGATCTCGCGCTCGAGCCAGTACATCATGTCGCCGCCCGACACGGCGTCGAGCACGCTCATCCCGTAGGTGATCGACGCGTCGAAGACCACCCGGCCCTCGCGGTCGAGGAGGCCGTCGTACGAGCACAGGTCGCCTGCCAGGAACTCCTCGACGATGTAGTCGACCGACGGGCGGTCGGAGAGGTAGCCGGCGAGCGTCGCCGAGTCGTCGATCCGGTATGTCTTCGCCGCGCCGACCGTCGACGAACGCACGGGTCTCCGCCTCGGTGCGGCAGACCCGGCCGCGGGCGACGGGCACGCCCGCCTTCTCGAAGATCCGCTTCATGGCGGACTTCCGCTTGATGCGCTCGATCTCGTCGACCTTCACGCCGGGGATGTTGAACTCGGTCCGGAGCCGGGCGTCGGTCTCGAGCCAGTACTCGTTGAGCGACTCGAGTCGGTCGATCTTCCCGTGGCGGTACGTCAGCCAGCCGATCGCCCGGACGAGCGAGTCGGCATCGTGGAGGTCGGGCACGCGGTAGTACTCGGCGAGCGAATCGCGCAGCTCCGAGCGCAGCGTGTCGTAGGGCGCGTCGTCCACCCCGAGCACCCTGGCGCCCTGTGCCTGCAGGCGCTGGCAGAACAGCCACATGTTCGGCGGGAAGTGCGGCGACAGGAAGACGACGTTCATCGGTGCGCGGCACAGCGTACGATCAAACGACGCTCCCACGATGCCTTCGCGCACGTCCGGAGGCGCCGTTCGGCCGGTGGCGGGCACATGACGGTCTTGCATCAGGCCGCCTACAGTGGCGCGCGTGGGACCGCACGCGCTCTCCGCGCCGGCGCGCCTCGCCGCACTCCTCCTCGTCGCAGGGCTGGCCGGCGCCTGCGACGCGTCCAACCCGCGGCCGACCGCGCCGAGCCCATCCGCCGGCTCGTCACCGTCGCCGACCGCGACGGTGGGGCCCAGCCCCACCCCGACGCCCACACCGTCGGCCACGTCGAGCCCTGCGACCGCGGGACCTGCGGCGAGTCCGCTGCCGCCGGGCGTCGTGCCCTGCCCCGGCAGCGCGGCGCGCGGTCATCCGACCGGAACCAACGCGAGCGCACGGAGCTCGAACTGGTCGGGCTACGTCGCGACCTCGCGGGCGCCGCAGTTCAGCTGCGTCGAGGGGACGTGGAAGCAACCGAGCGTCCACTGCCCGTGTGGGACAGGAGGCGCTCGAGCAGATCGGGACGCAGACGGAGTGCGCCGGCGGCCGCGCGATCGTCGTCGCGTGGCACGAATCGCTTCCCCGCGAACGAGCCGAGGTCACCGAGCCCCTCGACGTCCGTCCCGGCGATACGGTCTGGGCGCAGGCTCGCTGGCTGGGCGGCGCGGCGTACAGGCTCTCCGTCGTCGACATCACCCATCCTGTCCAGTTCAGCCTCAGGGACTCGAACCCGACGCTGCGGCGGACCTCCGCCGAATGGATCGTCGAGGCACCGACCGGCGGCTGCCCGGACAGTTGCCACGTCCTCTCGATGCCGGACTTCGGGCGGTTGCGGTTCTCCGGAACGTGGGTCACCGCCGCCGACGTCCGGGCGCCGCTCGACGGGTCGGGCTTCACCCATGAACGCGAGACGATGATCACCCGGAGGGGCCTCGTCCGGTCCGTGGTCTCCTCGACGGCGCCGCACGGGACGTCGTTCACGGTCGTCTGGAAGCGACCCTAGAAGTCGGGGCGCTGCCGCCAAAGACGGGCGACGATCGCCCCCGCGACCGTGACGGAGCGCGCCACCGAGGCGCAACGTTGGGCGGTCGAGGCGTAACCGGCCCGCCACCGATCGTGCACCCGTGCGCCGCCGACACCGGACGTGCGCCCGCCCAGACTCGTTGACGGAGGCCGGCGCGCCCGACCGTAACCCCTGTCCGATCCTTGCCGGCCCCGCAAGGAGGATGCATGCGCGGGAGTCGATCGACGTGGAGGCCCGTCCTCGCCGCCGCCGCGGCAGTACCCGTGATCGTCGCGCTGGCGGCCGCCCCGGTCGCCGCCGCGGACGGCGCGCAGATCAACTCGGGTGACACGGCCTGGCTGCTCGTGGCCACCGCCCTCGTCATGGTCATGCTGCCAGGGCTCGCGCTGTTCTACGGCGGCCTCGTCCGCCGCAAGAACGTCCTGTCGACGATCATGCACAGCTTCTTCGGGCTCGCGATCGTGAGCGTCGTCTGGGTCCTCTGGGGCTACAGCCTCGCGTTCGGCCCGGACGCGGGGAACGGCCTCATCGGTCGCCTCGACTTCCTCGGCTTCAACAACGTCGGCCTGACGCCCGACCCGCGCTACTCGGCGACGATCCCGCACGTCCTCTTCG
>VBHW01000409.1:1141-2989 GCA_005881055.1 Chloroflexota bacterium | reverse complement strand
CACGCGTCCTCGACCATTCGCAGGAGCGAATAGTGCGTGTGGCCGATCGACGATCGGAAGCCGGACCTGACGATTGGTGAGATCACGATCGTGGCCACGTGGCCGCCCCCGCTCAGACTCGTCGTGCCTTCGTCCCAGGTGATGACGAGCAGACTCCTGGCGAACGCGGCGCTCCCGGTGATCCGCGGAACGAAGGCGCGGAGGAAGGCGTCGCCCTGGGCGATCGTCCCGTTGTGCATATCGTTCGTCAGGTTCGGGACGATGAGCTCGAAGTTCGCCGCGGTCGGGCTGAAGCCGGCGAGGTGGGTGATCCGGCCACACCTCGTGGCATTGCGTGAGATGTCCGTGAAGCTGACCGCCGGCTCGTGCGAGCGGACGTACGATCCAGCCGCCCCGACGAGGTCGACGCCGCCGTAGGCCGACGAGCCGATGTAGCACCTGCGCGGCAGATCCTGCGCGTAGACACGCCAGGTCTTGCCGTGCGCCGCGAGCTGATCTGCGAGGTTGCGCGCCGACAGGTTGTGGATACGGTCGTCGCGGATCCCGAACGTGCTGCCGGCAAAGAGCGCGAGGTAGTTCGGCAGGGACGGGTGGGTTACGGCGTGGTAGTTCGTGGCCAGACCGTAATGCCTGATCAGCCAGTTCACGTACGGCGCGCGCGCGTTCCCCACGATCGAGCCGTATTCGTGGTTCTCCATGACGATGACGTAGATGTGGCTGAAGGAAGGGACGGCCGCGGTGGACCATGGCACGGCGGCGCGCGCGGGAGGGAGCGGTGCCTCGGGTGGGGCGGCCCGCTG
The DNA here is from genome assembly GCA_005881055.1 of Chloroflexota bacterium. Lineage (GTDB taxonomy): Bacteria > Chloroflexota > Limnocylindria > Limnocylindrales > CSP1-4 > C-114. Next base: position 2,189 of record VBHW01000409.1, on the reverse strand, counting down.
CGGAATCGCCGCGGGACCTGAACGCGACATCGCGTTCACCCGTCCCGGAGTCGCAGGTCCCATGCCTGGCGGAGTGGTCAGGGCCTCCCCGCGGAGCGCAGCCAGCCCGAGCGCGAGGGAGAGGAGTGCAACCACGTGGATCGGCCGAGGCCGGCGGGAATGCCGTTCCACGCGGCCACTCTACCCCTGACCGAGCGAAGACGCCCGCGCAGGCCATCGCTCACGTCGGGTTGCCGTCAGCTCACCGATAGATGCCGTTGTGGCCGAGACTGAGCCGCCCGGGCTCGGGGAAGAAGGCGAGGCCGTGGGGGCGGCCGCCCGTCCGGATCGTCGCGATCACGCGTCCCGATCGTGCGTTGACGACCGAGACCGTCCCGCTGTACCTATTCGAGATCCAGAGCTGCCTGCCGTCGGGTGTGACCGCGATCATGTCGGGCGAGCCACCGATCTGCCACGTCGCCACGACGCGCCGCCTCGCGAAGTCGACGACCGACAACGTTCCGGCGAGCCGGTTGGTGACGTACAGGCGGCGCGCGTCCCGACTGACAGCGAGGCCGTGTGCGCCGCGCCCCGTCGCGAGGAACGCCACCTGGCGCATCGCCCGGGGATCGATGACGGAGACGCCACCAAGGCCCTGGTTGGCGACATAGAACAGCCGCCCGTCAGGGGCAAGCCGAACGTCGATGGGCAGGCCGCCGACGAACATCGCATCGACGATGGCCATCTTGACGACGTCGATCTTGACGACGTATCCGGAATATTCCGTGCTCAGGAGCGCGAAGCGGCCATCGGCCGAGAAGTCGAGATGATCGGCTCCCGGCCATGGAATCCGCAGGGCTTTGAGGAGTCGCCAGGAGCGTCGATCGTAGAAGTAGACCTGGTGCGGCCCGCTGTACGCGGAACCTGAGAGACGGCTGTCGAGGATGAGGATCGCCTTCCTACCGTCGAGGCTGAAGTACAGGTTGTACGGCCCGGGCACGGCGCGGCTCCCGACGAGGTGCGCGGTCCGGGGATTGATGATCGTCAGGTGGCCGCCGCCGGCGACCTC
>VBHW01000409.1:0-1112 GCA_005881055.1 Chloroflexota bacterium | reverse complement strand
GAGGTCCCAGTCGGGTGTGACGTGTTCGGGCTTGGGACCCACCCGGAATCGTCCGACGATCCTGAAGGTCCGGGGATCGATGACGATCACGGTTCCCGTGGCCTCGTCGGGCACATAGACGCGCGGCGGTAGGCCGGCGACCGCCGGAGCGAACATGCCGGCGCCGTCCGCCGCGTACACGTTCCGCGTGGACGCCAGCACCGGGCTCGGGGGCGTTGGCGATGCCGTTGGCCCGGGCGTGGCGGAGTCGGTCGCCGCCGGCGATTCCACGGGTGCCGTCGCCGGCGATGCCGAGGCGAGGTGGGCCCCAGCCGGCGCGGCCGAACGTGAAGGCACCGGTCCGCTACCGTGTGACGCCGCCGCTGCGGCCCCAAGGAGCAGCAGGATGCCAACCAGCCCGGCTGCGCCGAGCAGTACGGACGTGCTCGTCGGCTGGCGACGTTGGTGGAGCGAATGGGCCTGGCTTCGATGAATCCGACGCGACGGGGGTCGGACCGTCATCGAGTAGACACCATCGTGAGGCAAGTCAGCGACTTCGGGTGAGCCGCCCGGTCGATCCCCATCTGCGTTGACGCTACCTCATTCCGTCCATCGACGAAGTCCCGGTTCGTTGCGTCGCCCGCCCTAGCGTTCCCGGAGGGCCGAGACGATCCCAAGTCGGGCGACCCCCCGATCGGCCACAGCCGTCGCGAGTGCGAGGCCGGTGCCGATCGCGAGGATCACGATTGCGAGCGCGACCAGCGGGACGACCGGGGCGTCAGGCGGCGGGTCGAACACGCCGGCGAGTACCTGAAGCAGCGTGATACCCACGATGAGCCCGGTCGCGACGCCGATCGCGATCCCGAGGATGCCGACGACCGTCGTTTCGCCGATGAGCGAGGCCCGGATATGCCTCGGCTCCGCGCCGATCGCTTCGAGCGTTGCGATCTCCCTGCGCCGCTCGGTGAGGCCCGCGAGGAGAAACAGTGCCACGCCGACGGATCCGATGACGACGCCGAACCCAACGTCGACGAGGACGAGGCTTGCGAGGTCAACCGATGTGACGCTGTTGGCGAGTCGAGCCGTCGTCTGCCCGATGTCGGCCACCTGCCAGCGGTCACCGAGGCGCCTGG
>VBHW01000033.1 GCA_005881055.1 Chloroflexota bacterium | reverse complement strand
CGCGAGCCGGTGCCCGAGAGGACGCCGATGCACACACCGACCCCTGCCGCCCGGCCCATCTCGAGATCGGCCGGTGCGTCACCCACCATGGCCGTCCGACCGGGCGGCACGCCGAGCCGCCCGCAGATGCCCTCGACGATCGCCGGCGACGGCTTGACCGCAGATCCGTCGTCGGCGCAGACGACGTCCTCGACCAGCCCGTCCAGGCCGAGGGCAGTCAGCGTCCGCTCGGTCGGCGCACGATCGTCGCTCGTCGCCACGGCCAGCCGGAGTCCCGCGGCGCGAAGGGTCCCGAACAGGGCCGGGAGATCGGCGAGCGGATGCGCGAGGGCCACCGGGTCGGGTGGCGCCCAGCAGCGCTCGAGGGCGTGCGTCGCCGACTCCGGTGCGACCCCAACCGCCGTCAGCGCGTCGAACGTCGAGCGCCGCAGGACGGCCATCGGCATCGTCGCGAGCGGGCCGTGCGAGGCGGCCCGGCCGCGCGCCGAGTCGAACCCGAGGACGCCGTACAACCGGTCGCGCACTGGGCGGTCGAGAGCCGCCTCGAGGCAGTCGGCGAGTGCCTCCATCCAGCCGGCCCACATCGCGTCGAACTCGATGAGCGTCCCGTCCTTGTCGAGAACGACGAGGTCGATGGAGGCGAGGACCGGATGGAGCCGGTCCCGGGTCATGCCTCCGCGATGAGGTCTTCAGCGGTCGCCGCGGGGGGTGCCTCGAGCACGAGGACGGCCTCGGGCGGGAAGCTGATCGTCACCTCCGCGCCCGCCTCCGGGACGGTCAGGTTCGGATCGTTGAACGTGTCGACGGAGACGACCGTCGCACCGCTCGCCAGGTGGACCCTGATCCGGACGATGGACCCCAGGAAGGTGACGTCCTGGACCGTCCCGCGCAGCCGGTTCGCGCCGGCCTCGCCCATCGAGAGCATTTCGGGGCGGAACGCGATCGTGACGTTGGCCCCATCGGGCGCGATCGTGACCGGGCGCGCCGCCCGGATCGGCTGGCCGTCCATGACGAGTCGGCCTTCGGCCGCGCCGGCGACCCGTGCGGTCATGACGTTGAGCGTGCCCACGAACGAGGCGACGAAGGACGTGGCCGGGAAGTTGTAGACCTCGAAGGGGGACCCGATCTGCTCGATCCGGCCTTCGCTCATGACGACGATCCGGTCGGAGAGCGAGAGCGCCTCCTCCTGGTCGTGGGTCACGTAGACGGTCGTGATCCCGAGGCTGCGCTGGATCGCCCGAATCTCGTTGCGCAGGATCACCCGGATCTTCGCGTCGAGCGCGGACAGGGGCTCGTCGAGCAGCAGGACCTGGGGCTCGATCGCGAGCGCCCGCGCCAGGGCGACCCGCTGCTGCTGGCCGCCGGAGAGCTGGTACGGGTAGCGGTCCGCCTTGTCGGGCAGGTGGATGAGCTCGAGGAGCTCGGTCACCCGTTTCGCGACGCGGTCCTTCGGCTGCTTCCTCACGCGAAGTCCGAAGCCGACGTTGCCGGCGACGGTCATGTTCGGGAACAGCGCGTAGGACTGGAAGACCATGCCGACGTTGCGCTGGTTCGGTGCGCGACGAGTGATGTCCTTGCCGTCGACGGCGACCGTGCCGGCCGTCGGCTGCTCGAAGCCGGCGATCATCCGCAGCGTCGTCGTCTTGCCGCAGCCTGACGGGCCCAGGAACGAGACGAACTCTCCCCGCTCGGCTGCCAGGTTGAAGTCGATGACAGCCGACGTCTCGCCGAACCGCTTCTGGATCCCGCTCAGCTCCAAGAACGCCATCCGTCGCCTCTTCTTCCTACCGCGCGCCGACGACCTGGACGCGGGTGCGCGCCCCGCGGCCGAACAGTGAGATGAGGCCCATCGCGATCCACGTCAGGCCGAAGCTGATGAGCGAAACGGCTGCCGGCTCGTACGCCTTGTTGCCGCCGAGCAGCGAGATATACGGCCCGAACGCGGGCCGGGCCAGGAACGTCGCGATCGTGAACTCGCCGACGACGATCGCGAGCGTCAGGAAGGCCCCGCTCAGGAGCGAGACCCGCAGGTTCGGGATGATCACCTGCACGAGGATGCGCAGCCAGCCGGCGCCGAGGCTCTGCGACGCCTCGGTCAGGCTCTGGACGTCGATCGCCCGCAGGCCCGTGTCGACGGCCCGGTACATGTACGGGAAGGAGAGCACCGTATAGGCCGCGACGAGGAGGACGTTGCTGCCGAAGTCCGAGCCCGCGAGGGGCAGCGGTCCACCGCTGTACGTCCGGAGCAGTCCGAACACGAGGATGATCGGCGGGATGACGAACGGCAGGAGCGTGATGAACTCGATGTACGGCCGCAGGCGGGGCAGCCGCAGCCGGACCCAGTAGGCCGTCGGCACGATGAGGGCGATGCTCACGATGATCGTGAGGACGCCGACGATGAACGAGTAGATGAGCGTCTCGGCGAACTGCGGATCGTCGGTGACGACGGCGTACGCCGAGAAGAGTGGCTGCGAGCGCATCGAGAATGCGAACGTCCCGAGGAGCGGCAGGAAGAAGTACAGGAACCCGACGATGAACACGAGCCACCACGCCAGCCGGCTCAGCCGGTTCATCGCCGCCAGCGCTCCGCGCGTCGCTGGAGGAGCGAGTACGCGCCGATCGACACGGCCATGATCACCACCATCCCCATCGCCAGCGCGTAGCCGACGCCCGGGTCGTTGACGACGTCGCCGCGGATCTGGCGGGTGATCGCGATCGTCACGATGTTGATCGTCCCGCCGCTCAGCTCGTACGCCGTCGCCTGGGCGCCGAACGCGTTCCCGAACAGGAGGATCGTCGTGCCGAGCAGGGACGGCAGCAGGATCGGGAAGGCGACGTAGCGCCAGTACTGGAACGAGGTCGCGCCCATGTTCTCGGCCGCCTCGCGCCAGTCGCGCCGCAACCCGTCGATGGCCGGCGCGATGATGAGGACCATGAGCGGGAACTGGAAGTACATGTACGCGAGCTCGAGCGCCGTCTTCGAGTAGATGTTCAGCGTGATTCCGAGCGACTTGATGAGCGGCGTGAGGAGACCGGACGCACCGAGCGTGAAGGTGAACGCGAGCGCGAGCGGCACGCCGGCGAAGTTCGAGGCCACGCCGCAGAACGTCATGAGCGCGTTGCGGAGGAACCTGGGCAACCCGCCGGCGATGACGGCGTAGGCGAGCAGGAAGCCGAAGATGCCCCCGCCGACGGCGGTGACGAGGCTGATCTCGATGCTGGCGGCGTAGGCGCTCGCCAGGTTCGGCTCGGATAGCCGGGCGTAGTTCTGGAGCGTCACCTGACCGTGTGTGTCCTGGAGGCTTCCCGTGAGCAGGTACGCGGTCGGCAGCACGAGGAAGCCGGCCGCGAACAGGACGAACGGGACGACGCCGATCCAGGCGAAGCCAAAGCGACGCCCCGGGCGCGCCGCTGGCGCGCCCGGGGCGGTGAGCGAGCTCGCGGCCGTCACGGCCGCGTCTCCGCGGGTCTCTCTGTCGGTCCTACTTGACCGTCACGTTGACGGTGGTCGGCCAGCCCTTGGAGATGACGTCGGTCGCCTTCGTGATCTGATCGAGGGTCGGCAGGAGCGCACCGGACGTGTCCGGGAGCGCCGCCTTCGCGGTCGGGTCGATCGTGTTCTTCTTGACCAGGTCGTCGTAGCGGATCGGGTTGCAGTAGCCCTTGAGCCACGTGTTCTGGCCCTCGTCGCTGTAGAGGTACTCCATCCACAGCTTCGCGGCGTTCGGGTGCGGCGCATAGGCGCTGATCGCCTGCACGTACATGCCCCCGAAGCGGCCCGACTTCGGGACGACGACGGTGATGGGCGGGTTGCCCTTGAGCGAGACCTTGTCCGCGAGGGCGTTGTACGTCCATGCGATCCGGATCGGCGAGTCACCCGACGCGACGTTCGCGGTCTTGGCGATGATCGGCACGAAGTTGCCGGCATCGTTCAGCTTCTTGAAGAAGTCGAGACCCGGCTGGGCATTGTCGAGCGAGCCGCCGTTGGCGAGAGCCGCGGCCCACACGCCGGAGATCGCCTGGTTCGAGACGGTGGGGTCGCCGGCGAGGGCGACCTGGCCCTTGTAGTCGGGCTTGAGGAGGTCGCTCCAGTCCTGTGGGACGTTGGCCACCTTGGCGGTGTTCACCTCGAACGCGAGGACGCCGTAGTAGTCGCCGTACCAGAACCCGTCGGCGTCCTTGGCCGTTGCCGGGATCGAATCCCAGCTCGCGACCTTGTACGCCTGGATGACCCCGTCGGTCTTGGCCTGTGGTCCGAACGCGAGACCGACGTCGATGACGTCCGGCGCGGCGGGACCCTTGTTGTCCTTGTTCGCCTTGATGGCCTCGACCTCGTCCTTCGAGCCACCGTCGGGGTTGAGCTCGTTGATCTTGATCCCGAACTTCGCCGTGAAGTTCTTCAGCATGTCGCCGTAGTTGCACCACGAGTGGGGCAGGGCGATCGTCGTCAGGCCGCCATCGGCCTTCCCGGCATCGATGATCGCCTGCGGGATGCCGGCTGTTCCGCCGCCCCCGGGGGCGGGCGTCCCGGCCGAGCTGCAGGCGGCGTAGAGGAGGGGCAAGGCGGCGACGATCGCCAGGAGGCGCGGACGCGTTCGATTCATCGACAACTCGTTCTCCATCTGACGGACATGGGCACGTTCCGGGCGAGCAGGGGACGGCGGGGTCGGCGCGGTAGGCTCCTCCTCCGGGATCCGCGCGAGTCTGACCTGGCTGACGGTCGACGGCGTAGTCGATGCAGGCTCGCCGCTGACGCGCATTGGACAGCCGCGCCACCGCTCCGTCAAGAGGGTTTCGGTTATCGGACGCGGCGTCCAGCGATCGCTACGGTGCGAGCACCCGGCTCGTCCAGACGGCCCCGAGACGGGCGGCGTCGACCGCCGCCGGGTCGATGAACCGGACGGCTCCGTAGGCGTCGTCGGACAGCCATGTCGCCCGTGCGTCGGCCGGGACGTTCAGGGTCCCGACGCCCTCGATCGAGCGGATCGGACGCGCGCCGAACCGCGCGAACTCCGCCTGCCCGGCGTCCGAGAGGACCCACTCGAGGAACATCTTCGAGAGGTCCATGTGCGCCCGGTCATGGGTGTTCGCGAGGACGGCGAACGGGACGTACAGAGATCCGTCGGCCGGGATGACCGCCTCGGTGGTGACGCCCTCGGCTTTCATCGCGATGGTCCGCGCGATGAGCGTGAAGTCGTAGCCGACCTGGATGGGGACGTCGCCGTGCTTGAGCTGGTCGTCCGTGCCCGGCGGGACGCCGCGCGTGTTCAGCACGAGGAGTCGTCCGACGTCCACCCCCGGGTCGAGGTCGTCGACCGATCCGCCGGCCGCGTACGTCATCGCCAGCCAGGCCATCGTCGCCGTGGCCGACCGGCCCACGGCACCCATGCTGACGAGGCCGCGGTAGCGCGGATCGGTGAGCTGGCGCCAGGTATGCGGGACCGGCAGCCCGAGGGCGGTGAGGCGGTCGGTGTTGACGATGAACCCGGGCACCCCGACGAACGTCGCGACCCAGCCGCCCGGCTTGCCGACGAGGCTCGGGCCGTCGGGCTTCGCCAGCACGGACGCGTTCGGCGGCAGGTAGTCGGGGGCGACGCCGGCCGCGGTGGCGCGTCCGCCGAACATCGCGCCGATGTCGGCGAGCGCGGCCGTCGGGCTGTCCCTCGTGCGGACGAACGCCGCGATCGCTTCCTCGGAGGACGCGTCGGCCCCCAGCGACTGGCGACCGTCGCGGTTGCAGTCGAATCCGAAGTTCTGGAGGCAGAAGTCCGCGAACGACTGGCCGTAGTTCGCCCAGTCGCTCGGCATCCCGAACGTCCCGAACGATCGTGCCTGCTCGTGGGCCCGGGCCCGATCGTACGGATCGCTCCAGGCGGACGGGCTGCTGGGGGCGGCACAGGCGCCCGACGCGACCAGGGTGAGCGTCAGGGCGATCGTCATCGGCCCCCCGGCTCGGGGGCTTCGTGGCCGTCGGCGGTGGGATGTTGCTGGCACGGCACCTCCACGATCCCGACGCTCCTCGCCGCGATGGCCCGAGGATACGTGCCGGGGCGGTGCATGGGACGTGCCGAGAATCAGAACGGGCCCGGACCGAGGTCCGAGCCCGTGGCTGGTGGCGTTGAGGTGATCTTCGTCAGATCGCGTGCGGGGCGGTCGGCAGGCTCGACGTCCCGAAGACGACGGTCAGTCGGTCGGCGAGCGAGATCCGGCGGCTGGCCGCCTGCCGGGACTCATCCGCGGCGCGTCGGTGGGACGCGTTCGCGAGCTCGCGCTGGCGGTCCCGCGCGATTGCATCGACGAGGTCGAGGCGTGACACGAGGTCCATGGTGGTTTCTCCCTCCGCTCCTGCGGATCGCTTGGGTTGGTTCCTTGTTTCGCTGCGCTCATCATGCCTCAAATATTGAGTCTTGTCAATATAGACAAACGACGATATCCTTGCGGCGATGAGACGATCCACTCCCGACCTCGACGCCGACGTACGGCTCTTCCACGCTCTCGCCGATCCCACCCGGCTGGCGATCGTGCGCGAGCTCGGCCAGACCGCGTCCATCTGCGCCTGCGACTTCACGGCGACCTGCGGCGTGAGCCAGCGAGGCGGGGGTCGTCCGAACGCACCGCCAGGGAACCTCGATCGAGTATTCGCTCGATCCGGACGTCCGCGGCCGCCTCAGCGCGATCGCCGGCGGCCTCGTCGCCGGGTAGTCATCCGGCCGGCAGGCTCAACCGCCGCCGATCAGTCGCCCGGGATGGCGTCGGGCGGCAGGAGCCAGCGCAGCGTCCCGCCCAGCGTCCGCTGCCCTCGTCCGACGGGACCGTCGAGGTCGATGCGCGCGAGCGCACCCTTCTTGAGGGGGACCTCCGGAGCCCCGACGATCTCCGCGGCGAGCTCACTGAAATCGGGGTCGTGCCCGACGACGACGATCCGGCGGGCGGCCGGCTGGCTCGCGATGATCTCGGTGAGGTCCTCGATGCCGAGCGGGCCGGCGAGCCCGTCGACCTCTGTCGGGTCCCGGCCGAGCGCCTCACCGACGATCTGCGCCGTCTCGGCGGCACGGACCTTGGGACTCGTCAGGATCGCGTCCGGCTCGAACCCGAGCGCGGCGAGATGTCGCCCGAGCCGCTCGGCCTGCCGTCTGCCCTTCGCCGACAGCGGCCGCTCCGCATCGGGACGAGTCCATGCCTCCGGGTCGCCGGCGTCGGCGTGGCGCAGGAAATAGACCTCGGTGCGCGACTGCCGATCGGCCATTGCTACAGGACCGCCAGCGCCCGGCCGAGCCCCCGCCGGAACGCGAGACCGCCGACGCCCCGCCAGACCGGCCCGACCGAGCGGCGCAGCCGGGCGACCTCCCGTTCACGATCGACGAGGTAGCGCCCGATCGCCGCGACCTCCTGCTCCGCGAGCCGACCCGACCGCTCGACGAGGAACCCGCGCGCCATTGAGGCCGCGACGTCGGCATCGTGGAGCAGCCCGAGGTGGTCCTGGAGGGCGGTCACGCGAGCGATGACCATGTCCGAGTCGGGCCCGAGGCATTCCCGGACGAACTCGACCGTGTAGCGGAGCCATTTCGCGGCGATCCGCAGCTCGTGCAGCGTCGCGACGTCGGCCCAGCGCAGGACCGGCTCGTATGCCCTCACGAGCTCGTATGCCTTCCAGACCCGGGACCCGGCGGTGTCCCGGATGCGATGGGCAGCCGTCGGCGGGACCTGGGCAGCCGCGGCCCCTTCGCTGCGGACGAAGTCGCGGAAGTCGGCGACCCAGCGCTGGTACCCGTCGCTGTCGAGCTCGCGGACGAGCAGCAGCCGGGCCTCGTCACGCTGCTCCCGCCAGGCGGCGAACAGCGGCTCGGCGGCGCGTCGCTCGATTCGAGGCACGGCGCCCAGGTACTTCTCGGCGGCCTCGATGAGGACGTCGAGGTCGCGGACGGCGCCGAGGCGGGCGGCGACCTCGCGGAGCCGGCGGCGATGGCGCTTCGTGCGGCCCTTCTGGAAGCCGTCGCCGAACACCCGCCAGGCGGCACGCATCCGGCGGGTGGCGACCCGCATCTTGTGGAGGTCCTCGGGGTCGCGCCCCTCCCGGGTGCCCGCCTCGTGCGCGAGCATCCGGGCGAGGTGGAAGCGGAGGACCTTGCGGCCGGCCTCCGCGACGACGTCCTCGGCCGTGACCCCGGGGGTCCTGCCGACGACAAGCGGGGGCGGGCTCGCGACGTCGGCCTCGGCCGTTGTCCCGCCGGGCGCGTCTCGGTCGTCGTCGAGGCGTTCTCGGGCCCGCGACCGGTTCGCGCAATGGACGAGGGCTTCGGGGCCGTCGCCGCGCCTGCCGAACCGGTGGTCCGCGGTTCCTCGGTGCCCGCCGGTCGACGGGTCCGGCGGATGGCCGTCGGCCTTCCGGGGCGGACCGCCTTGTCACTCTCACCGGCCTCGAAATCGCTCCCGACGGCGTCGTCCAGCGCGCCCGCGCTGCTCTCGGAGGCCGCGAGCGCGGCCTCGAACTTCGACTCGGTGGCAGGCGACAGGCCGGCCTCGCTCTCGAGGATCCCGCGCAGCTCCGCCAGGCGTGACTCCGCCCCGGAGGTGAGCTCGACCTCGAGCTCCGCGAACCGGTCGATGACCCGGCCCCGCGCGACGACGTCCACCTCGTCGAGGCTCAGCTCCACGGCCGCGTCGGGCGCCTTGAGGCGGCGCTTGCGCCGCAGCTGGCGCACCGTGACGAGCTCGACGAGCGGGGCGTCGCCGCACAGCTCGAGGATGAGCGAGCGCGCCGCCGAGGGCGGCCAGTCGCGCGGCTCGGCCGTCCGGTCGGCCGGCCCCTCGAGCTCCTCGCGGCGTGCCGTCGCGCCGTCCATCGCGGTCGTCGCCTTGACCGTGACGACCGTCCCCGAGTTCGTCTGGCGCAGCCGCGCGGCGAAGCCGGCGCGCGCCAGGGCCCCGTCCGAGGTGTCGAGGTAGCGGTCCTCGTGCTGCGCGGTCCGGGCCGCTGCCGACGCACGGAACGGCCCGAGCGTCTCGGCCGCGAGGAAGCGCTCGCCCTCGGCTGCGTCGTGGAGTCGGTACTTGAGCTCGACCTCCATCGTCACGGTCGGTGCGCTCAGGCGCGCGGGTCCAGCGACCCGGCCCCCGAGCGCGGTCGGCGCGCGCTCGACGCGCTCACGCCAGAGGCGAGTGCCGCCTCCTTGAGGACCGCGAACGTGTCGCACGTGCCCGGTGCGCCGTCGATCTCCTCGGTGCGCCGCCAGCTGGCATCGGGCCCGAGCTGCCACGAGCGGCGATCGTCGGCGAGCATCGTCGAGACGATCTGCTCGATCCTCGCCCTAGCCTCCGGGTCCTCGACCGGGACGACCGCCTCCACGCGCCGGTCGAGGTTGCGCTCCATGAGGTCGGCCGAGCCGATGTACCACTCCTGATCGCCGCCGTTGTGGAACCCGAAGATCCGCGAATGCTCGAGGAACTCCCCGACGATCGAGCGGATCCGGATCCGGTCCGAGACCTCCGGCAGGCCGGGCCAGACCGCGCAGATGCTGCGCACGATGACGTCCACTTCGACGCCCGCCTGGCTCGCCCGGTAGAGCGCCTCGATGCAGGCCGGGTCGACGATCGCGTTGAGCTTGAGGACGACGCGTGCGGGCCGGCCCGCCTGGGCGTGGCCGATCTCCCGGTCGATGAGCTCGAGGACCCGCGACCGCAGGGACAGCGGCGCGACGAGCAACCGCCGGAACG
>VBHW01000408.1 GCA_005881055.1 Chloroflexota bacterium | reverse complement strand
GTTCGCCAAGTGCACGATCTGGCGGTCGAGGAGCGCGGTAAGCCGGCGGTTCGTCTGGAGAAGGTCTGCGATGGCGGTATGCCGCGCCGTCGCGACGTGGAGATCGGCGAGCTGGGTCGCGCAGGGATCGGGCGGCTGGGGCGGTTCCTGTGGCACCTGCGCGGGCGGGGGCTCCGCGGCCGTCGGGCGGCGGCCGCGGACGAGCCCGATCCCACCCACGGTCGCCAGCGCCAGGCCGGCGCCGCCACCTCCGAGGCGGACGAGGTCGCCAGACGGGATGCCGCCGGGACCAGTCGGGCCGTCGGTCGTGGACGGCGACGCCGCGGCCGAAGGCGCGCCTGGAGCGCTCGAGGCGGTCTGGCGGTAGGCGGCGCAGTCGACCACGATCGTCTTGCCGACGATGCTCGGGGGCCACGCCTCGAGTGACGTGATACCGAGCGAGATCATCTGCGGGCATAGCTCGGCGTCGGTGGCGTACGGGCCGCCCATCAGGCGACCCGTGTAGTGGAAGACCCCGCCCGAGCCGTCGGGCACGACGAAGTGGCCAGGCTCGACCGGCGGATCGGTGAAGAGGGCGTACGCGTTGTCGACGACCGGGCCGTCGTACGTCCCATGCGATTCCCAGAACACGAGGTACTGGGGTCGGGCGAAGGTGATCGGGCTCGCAGCTGGGTTGGGATCGGCGGCCGATACCTGACCGACCGCGAGCGGCCAGAGCAGGAACGCCGCGGCGGCGCACGTCGCCGCGAGGCGTCGCGCCATGGCGGAGACCGTGGCGGGCTGAGCGTTCGTGCTGAGAGGAGACATGGCCGCTGGCATCGCGACCCGATGGTGCCCTCATGCACCGCGGCGGCGAATCGCCCGTTGGTCCCGCGCCCCGAGTCCTTGGTACCGGGGCACTCGATCGGTGGCTCAGGCGGCTCCGGCGGCCCCGGCGGCCCCGGCGGCCCCGGCGGCCCAGGCGGCCCAGGCGGCCGGGTGGCCGGGTGGCCCTGGCGGTCGGGCCATCACTCCCAGTGAACGTTTAGGCCACGAAGCCCGTGCGGATCGGACGTTCCCGGGGCTCGGCCGTCGCTACGGCCCCAAACGTTCACCCGGAGTGATCGTGAGCGATCGTGGCCGTTCGGAGCGACCGGGATCCGCCGCTTCCGTGCCGAATCGTTCACTCCCAGTGAACGAGGCGTGGCGAAGGCGCCCACGGACCACGCACCGTCAGCCCACGACGACCCGCGACTCGCGGGTACGTAGGCGGGCGTAGCCCGGCTTGACGACCTCGTTGATGACCCGGAGCCGCTCGTCGAATGGGGCGAACGCCGACTTCATCGCGTTGAGCGTCAGCCACTCCATCTCGCCGAGCCCGATCCCGAACGCCGCGTCGAGGGCGGCGAACTCGCTCGACAGGGTCACGTCAGACATCAGCCGGTTGTCCGTGTTGACCGTCACCCGGAACCGAAGGCGACGGAGGAGGTCGACCGGGTGCTCGGCGATCGACGGCGCCGCGCCCGTATGGACGTTCGAGGTCGGGCACATCTCGAGCGGCACCCGCCGGTCGCGGACGAACGCAGCCAGGCGCCCGAGCTCGATCGAGCCGTCCTCGCGGACGTGGATGTCGTCGACGAGCCGGACGCCGTG
>VBHW01000023.1:11035-19800 GCA_005881055.1 Chloroflexota bacterium | reverse complement strand
GCCCCGTGGGGCATCAGAATCGCCTCTGGGCCGGTTCGGCCTGCGGGTTCGTGCACGACTCCAGCGGCAGCATGGGCGCGGTCGACTGCCTCGGCGGCAGAATTCTCCGTGGGCGCAAATATGGCCGCGATCGATGCCAGAGGGCGGGCTCAGCCAGAGGGCGGGCTCAGCCAGAGGGCGGGCTCAGCCAGAGGGCGGGCTCAGCCGGCCGGCGCCGGGTAGCGGCGGGTGACATACGACTCGAGGATCTCCTTGAACTCGTCCACGAGCCCCTCGCCGCGGAGCGTGCGATCGAGCCGCCCGTCGATGAACACCGGCGCGACCGGCTCCTCGAACGTGCCCGGCAGGCTGATCCCGATGTCGGCGTGCTTGCTCTCGCCCGGCCCGTTCACGACACAGCCCATGACGGCGACGCGCAGGTCCTCGACGCCGCGGTGCGTCTCCCGCCACTCGGGCATCCGGTCGCGCAGGTAGTCCTGGATCTGCTGGGCCATCTCCTGGAAGAACGTCGACGTGGTTCGGCCGCAGCCCGGGCATGCCGACACCTGTGGCAGGAACGATCGCAGTCCTAGCGACTGGAGCACCTGCTGGGCGACGAGGACCTCCTCGGTGCGGTCGCCGCCCGGCGCCGGTGTCAGCGAGACGCGGATCGTGTCTCCGATCCCCTCGTTGAGGAGGATCGCGAGGCCGGCGGCCGACGCGACGGTGCCCTTCATGCCAAGGCCCGCCTCGGTCAGGCCGAGATGGAGCGGCAGGTCGGTGAGCGCCGCGAGACGCCGGTACACGTCGACGAGGTCGCGCACGCCGGACACCTTGGCCGAGAGGATCATCCGGTCGTGGGGCAGGCCGGTCGCCTCGGCCAGCTCGGCCGACCGGACCGCGCTCTGGATCATCGCCTCGATCATGACGTCGCGGCTGTCACGCGGATCGTCATGGCGGGCGTTGGCGTCCATGAGCTCGGTCAGGAGCTGCTGGTCGAGCGAGCCCCAGTTGACCCCGATCCGGACAGGCTTGTCGTTGTCGATCGCGACCCGCACGATCGTCTTGAAGTGCTCGTCGTGGCGCTTGGCGCCGACGTTGCCCGGATTGATCCGGTACTTCGCGAGGAGGCGCGCCGTCTCCGGGTACTTCACGAGCAGGATGTGGCCGTTGTAGTGGAAGTCGCCGATCATCGGGACGTCCACGCCGAGGCGATGGAGCTTGCCCACGATCTCGGGCACGGCGGCGGCCGCGGCCTCGGTGTTGACAGTGACCCGAACGAGCTCACTGCCGGCATGGGCGAGCTGCGCGACCTGGAGCGCGGTCGCGTCGGCATCGGCCGTGTCCGTGTTCGTCATCGACTGGACGACGATCGGATGGTCGCCGCCGACGAGGACCCCGCCGACGTCTACGGTGACCGTCGGGCGGCGTGTCGGCCGGAGGTCGTCGGGACCGGCGGTGGGCCGCTCGGCGGCCGTCGGTCCGCTCATCGGTCGGTCACTGACCGCCGGCGAACTGGCGGGCGATATCGAAGAACGTGATCCACACGATCATCGCCATGAGGAAGCCGAAGCCGACGACGTAGGTGAGCCGTTCGGCGGTAACCGAGAGTCGCGTCCCGACGACCGCCTTGATGAGGATGACGAGCATCCGTCCGCCATCGAGCGGCGGGAGCGGCAGGATGTTGACGAGCGCGAGGTTCGCGGAGAGCAGGCCGGCCAGGAAGAGCGTGGCGATCGGGCCGCGTTGCCAGAAGACGTCGCCCACCCCGACGGCGATGCCCACCGGACCCTGGACCGGCGGCGCCTCGGTCGGCCGGCGGATGAGCGCGTCGCCGAGGTCGCCGAGCCCGTTGATGATGAGGCCGAGCGCATCGCTCGTCCGGTCGGCGGCGTAGCCCAGGGCGCCGAGCGGCGACCGCGTGAAGGTCAGGTCGGTCGGGTGGAATGTGACGCTCTCGACCCCGAGCGCGCCGCGCGTGGCGCTCAGCTGGTCGGGGCTGCGCAGCGTCACGGCGACGTCGCGCGTGACGCCGTCCGGCTGAAGGACCGTGAGCGTGACCCGCTCCCCCGCCCTGCGCCGGAGGACGTCGAGGATGAGCGGCGGGTCGAAGTCGTGGAACATCTGGCCGTCGACCGCGACGATGAGGTCGCTGCCCTGGTCGTCTGCGCGCCCGCCACCCTGGAGTCCCGCCTCCTCGGCGGGCGAGCCGGGCTGGACGGTCCGGAAGCCGATCGCCCCCGCGTGGCCGGGCAGCCAGCCGATCGCCCCGAAGATCGCGAACGCGAGGAGCAGGTTCATCGTGACCCCGGCCACGAGGATCACGAGCTTGACCGGCAGGCTCGCGCGCACGAACGAGCGGGGGTCAGCCGACTCGCCGTCCTCCCCCTCGAGCTTCACGAAGCCCCCGATCGGCAGCCAGTTGAGCGTGTAGAGCGTCTCGCCTTCGGAGCGGAGGACCTTCGCGCGGGGCGGGAACCCGAGGCCGAACTCGAGCACCCGGACGCCCGCGAGCCGGGCGACAGCGAAGTGCCCGAGCTCGTGCGCGATGACGAGGACGCCGAGCATGACCAGGAAGACGACGACCGTGATGACGCTCTGGCCGAGCGGCACGAGGATGTTCACGCGCGCCCCTCGGCGACCAGTCCCGTGGCAAACGCCGCTCGGACTTCGGCGTCCAGTGCCACGAGCTCGTCGACCCCGGGCGCCCCCTCGCCGGCCTGGCCGTAGCGCCTCACGGCCGCCTCGAGGAGCCCGGCGATCCCCGGGAAGTCGAGCGTTCCGGCGAAGAACCGCTCGACGGCCACCTCGTCGGCCGCGATGAGCGTCGCGGTCGCACGGGGGCCGATGCGACCTGCCTCGCGAGCGATCCGGAGCGCGGGGAACCGCCCCTCGTCGGGTCGGCGGAACGTCAGGCTCGCCGTCGCCACGAGATCGACGGGGGCCGCCGGCGACGGCTGGCGGCGCGGGTACGTGAGCGCGTACTGGATCGGGAGTCGCATGTCAGGGGTGCCCAGCTGGGCCTTGAGCGAACCGTCCACGAACACGACGGCTGAGTGGACGACGCTCTGCGGATGGACGATCACGTCGATCGCGTCGTAGTCGACATCGTACAGCCAGTGTGCCTCGATGACCTCCAGGCCCTTGTTCGCGAGCGTGGCCGAATCGATCGTGATCTTCGCGCCCATCCGCCACGTCGGGTGGCGGAGCGCCTGATCGGGCGTGACGCCGGCGAGATTCTCCGGGCTCTCCAGGAACGGCCCACCCGAGGCCGTGAGGATGAGGCGGGCCACGTCGCCCAGCGATTCGCCGACGAGGCACTGCCAGATCGCGGAGTGCTCCGAATCGATCGGGCGGAGCCATGCCAGCGGACTACCGAACGGATCCCCCGGGTCACGGACGGCTCGGTCGCGCGCCAGCGCACGCGCGATCGGCATGACGAGGTGACCCCCGGCGACGAGCGTCTCCTTGTTCGCGGTCGCGACGACACGGCCCGCACGGAGGGCGGCGAGCACCGGCCGGAGGCTGACGATCCCGCTCGTGCCGACGACGACGAGGTCGACGTCGTCCCGCGTCGCGAGTCGCTCGAGGGCGTCCGGCCCACGCTCGACGGCCGTCGTCGCCGGGACGTCGAGAGCGGCGAGCGCCGAGGGATCGCCGAGTGCGACGGCCGCCGGACGCAGGCGAGCGGCCTGCTCCGAGAGAACTGCGGCGTCCCGCCCGGCGGCAAGTGCCACGACCCGGAAGACGTCCGGATGGCGCTCAAGCACCTCGACGGCCTGCCGGCCGATCGAGCCGGTCGACCCGAGCAGGGCGACCCGGACCGGCGACATGTGCTTGCGGGGGTCCGTTTCCGTCACCTGGCCGCCCGGGTCAAGATCACCAGGCCGCTGGCCGCGCGGCTCAGCGGAAGACCGCGACGACATAGAGCGTCATGACCGGTGCGGCGAACAGGAACGAATCGATGCGGTCGAGGACGCCACCGTGGCCCGGGATGAGGTCGCTCGCGTCCTTCGCCCCGGCTGCGCGCTTGAGCATCGACTCCGCCAGATCGCCGGCCTGCGCGGCGAGGCCGGTGAGCGGCCCGAGGATGACGGCCTGCAACGGCGACTGCCCGAGCCCGTACAGGACGAGCCCGATGACGACCGTCGACGCGACGAGCCCTCCGACGAGCCCGGCGTACGTCTTCGACGGCGAGATGTGCTCGAGGAACCGCTGCCGCCCCCACGACCGGCCGACGAGGAACGCCCCCGTATCGAATGCCCACACCCCGAGCACGAGGAGCAGGATCCACGCACGCACCGACCCGAGCATCGCGAGGGGCGCGCCCGCGGCCACTTCCGGCGCCGCGAGTCCCAGCCGCGCGACGAGGCCGATCTGGCCGACATAGACCGCGCCGAAGACCGTGCCGACCCACATCGCCAGGGCCTCCCGCGGGTCGCGGCGCGAGAACGTGCCGACCGCGGCGAGGACGACGCCCACGGCGATGAGCAGCGCGGCCTTGTCGGCGAGCGTCGCGGGAGCAGCCGCCTCGAGGGCGATCGTCGTCGCGAAGACGACCCCGAGCAGGTGCTGGGCCGGCTGGCCGGCCGCTTCGAGCAGGCGGAAGGCCTCGCGCGCCCCGAGGGCGGCGAGAATCGCCAGCCCGATCGCGATCCAGGGCATGCCGAGCACGAGGATGACGACCAGCGGGGGGACGAAGACGATGGCGCTGCCCGCCCGTTCGCGCACGGACGGCCTTCGCTAGCGGCCGAAGCGTCGCGTCCGGCGAGCGAACTCGAGGAGCGCCGCGTCGAACGCCTCGGGCCCGAAGTCGGGCCAGAGGACGTTGCACGTGTACAGCTCGGCGTACGCCGACTGCCAGATGAGGAAGTTCGAGAGTCGCTGCTCGCCGCCGGTGCGGATGACGAGGTCGGGGTCCGGCTGACCAGCGGTGTAGAGCGCGCCGGAGATCGCGGTCTCGTCGATCGCCTCGGGCGCGGTGCCGCTCGCGACGAGCGCCCGGACTGCGTCGACGAGCTCGGTCCGCCCGGCGTAGTTGAACGCGATGTTCAATGTCAGGCGGTTCCCCTCGGCCGTCTCGGCGAGGGCGCTCTCGATCGACGCTCGGGTGTCGCTCGGCAGCTCGTCGAGCCGCCCGAGGAGCCGGACCCGGACGCCCTGTTCACGAAGCTCGTCGGTCTCGTCACGGATCGCCGCCTCGAGGAGGCCGAACAGCCCGCGCACCTCCTCGTCCGAGCGCGCCCAGTTCTCCCGGCTGAATGCGTAGAGGGTGAGGTACCGGACATCGCGGCGGACGGCGTGGCGCAGGAGCCCGCGGATCGCCTCGACGCCCGCGGCATGCCCGTCGAGCTCGGGCAGGCCACGCTCTCGGGCCCAGCGGCGGTTGCCGTCCATGATGATCGCGACGTGACGCGGGATCTCGCTGCGCGCCTCGGATTCGGACGCCACGCTCGACGGCTTGCCGGCCGCTCGCCCCTCCGTATCCGCCCATGCCTCGAGCGCGGGCGCATGCGCGATCGGTGGCGCGTCCGTGGGACGCGAGAGCCGGGCGCCGGCGTCGGGACCGGCCACTAGACCTCGAGGACCTCCTGCTCCTTGTGGGCTCCCAGCTTGTCGACCTCGCCGACGTAGCGGTCCGTGAGCTTCTGGAGTGCGTCGTGCTCGCGATGGGCTTCGTCGGCGCCGAGCTCGCCGTCGCGTTCCTCGCGGCGGAGTGAGTCGGCAGCCTCCCGGCGGAGGTTGCGGACCTCGACGCGAGCCTCCTCCATCCGCTTGTGGACGACGCGGACGATGTCCTTCCGCCGCTCCTCGGTGAGGGGCGGGATGTTGAGTCTCACCACGGTACCGTCGACGTTCGGGACGAGCCCGATGTCACTCTTCTGGATGGCTTTTTCGATCGCGCCGAGGACGGCTCGGTCCCACGGCTGGATGACGATGAGGTGCGACTCGGGCACGCTGATCCCGGCCAGCTGGTTGAGGGGCGTCTGCGTGCCGTAGTAGTCGACGTGGATCCGCTCCACGAGCGACGTCGAGGCGCGACCCGTCCGGATCCCGGTGAAGTCGCGCTCCATCGCCTCGATCGCCCGGACCATCTTCCGCTCGGTACCGGCCAAAACCTCGCCGCTCACCGTCGGGCACCTCCGTCGGGCGCGCTCGAGATGAGGGTGCCGACGGACTCGCCGAGGGCCACCCGGGTGATGTTGTCGGGCTTGTTGAGGTCGAAGACGACGATCGGCAGGTCGTTCTCCATGCACAGGCTCACGGCCGTCGCGTCGAGAACGCGCAGGCGATCGCGCAGGAGGTCCGCGTAGCCGAGGCGCTCGTAGCGCTTCGCGTTGGGATGGGTCAGCGGATCGGCGTCGTACACCCCGTCGACCTTCGTCGCCTTGAGGATGACCTCGGCGCCGATCTCGACGGCGCGCAACGCGGCCGCGGTGTCGGTCGTGAAGTACGGGTTGCCCGTGCCGGCCGCGAGGAGGACGACGCGCCCCTTCTCGAGGTGGCGCACGGCCCGCCGCCGGATGTACGGCTCGGCGACCTCGTTCATCCCGATCGCGCTCATCACCCGCGTCTGGACGTCGGCGCGTTCGAGGGCGTCCTGGAGGGCGAGGGCGTTCATGACCGTGGCGAGCATGCCGATGTAGTCGCCGGTCGCCCGGTCCATCCCCTTCGCGGCAGCGGCCAGTCCACGGAAGATGTTGCCGCCTCCGACGACGATCCCGACCTGGACGCCGAGCGCGTGGACCTCCGCGACCTGGCGGGCGACGAACGCGCAGAACGCAGGATCGACGCCGTACGGCCTGTCGCCGAGCAGCGCCTCTCCCGACAGCTTAAGGAGGATGCGCCTGTAGCGCAGCCGACGCTCGGGCTCCGAAGCCGGTGCCTTCGCGGATTTGGCGGCCTCCGGCGCGGCCGCCGGGCGCACGGTGCTGACCTCGCTCACGCGTCCTCTCCGAGCTCGTACCGGGTGAAGCGTCGCACGACGATGTTCTCGCCGATCGTGGCGATCGCGTCGGTGATGAGATCGCGGACCGTGATCTCCTGATCGCGGAACGGCTGGTCGAGCAGGGAGACCTGCGCGTACCACTTGTCCAGCTGGCCGGCGACGATCCGCTCGCGGATCTCGTCCGGCTTGCGCTGGACGCTCGGGTCGGCGAGGAGCTCGGAGCGCTTCTCCGCGAGGGCAAGCGCCGGGATCGCTGGACCGCCAGGTCGCGGACGAGCCGCTGGAACTGCTCCGTACGTGCGACGAAGTCGGTCTCGCAGTTCACCTCGATGAGGACGCCGATCTTGCCGCCGGTGTGGATGTAGCTGCCCACGAGCCCATCGCGCGCCTCGCGCCCGGCCTTCTTCGCGGCGGCAGCCTGCCCGCGCTCACGCAGGAGCCCGACGGCCGCGTCGATGTCGCCGCCGCTCTCCTCGAGTGCTCGCTTGCAGTCCATGAACCCGGCGCCGGTGCGATCGCGCAGCTCCTTGACCGCGGCCGCCGAGATATCCGCCATGCTCGTGTGCATCTCCTGATCCTTACGTGCGGGCAGTTGCCTCGTCGCGACTACCGGTGGATGAACCTGTGATCGACCCGTGCTGGGCGCGTCTCGTCCGGGCGCGTCTCGTCCGGGCGCCTCTCGCCCGGGCGCGTCAGCGCGCGGCCTACTCCGTCTCCGCCTTCTCGGCCGCCTCCCGGGCGAGCTCGGCGGCGATCTCGTCCGGCGAGGCCTCGCTCGGGACGTGGCCGGCCGGCACCGGCGTCCGGATCGGCCGGGCTCCTGGGAGGAGGTCGTCGTCGTCCGGCTCGAACGTGAGCGCCGCCCCTCCGGCCAGCGCAGCGACGTACTCGTCCGCGACCGTCTCGTCGAACTCGTCCGCGCTCACCGCGACCGGCTCCGGGACCTCCTCCGGCTCGCTCGCCAGTCTGGCCGCACGCTCGCGGGCACCCTCGATCGCGGCGTCGGCGATGAGCGCGCACACGAGCCGGATGGCCCGGATCGCGTCGTCATTGCCCGGGATGATGTAGTCGAGCTCGTCGGGGTCGACGTTCGTGTCGCCGGTGCCGACGATCGGGATCTCGAGCTTGATCGCCTCGGTGACCGCGATCCGCTCCCGGTGCGGGTCGACGATGAAGACCATCCCCGGGAGGCGCTTCATCTTGCGGATGCCGCCGAGCGTCGCGGTGAGCCGCCCGAGCTCCTCCGACAGCTTCGCCGCCTCCTTCTTCGTCATCCGCTCGAAGTCGCCAGCCTGCTGACGGGCCTCGAGCTGGTCGAGGAGGCCGATGCGCTTCTTGATCGTCACGAAGTTCGTGAGCATGCCGCCGAGCCAGCGCTTGTTCACGTACGGCTGACCGGCCCGCGTCGCCTCCTGCGAGACGGGCTCCTGTGCCTGCTTCTTCGTCCCGACGAACAGCACGGAGTCGCCGCGTCCGACGGTCTCGCGGACCGCGTCGAGGGCGACGTCGAGCCGCTTGACCGTCTGGGCGAGGTCGATGATGTGGATCCCGTTGCGCTCCGCGAAGATGAACGGGCGCATCTTGGGATTCCAGCGGCGCGTCTGGTGGCCGAAGTGGATACCCGCCTCGAGCAGCTGCCGCATCGACACGGTGGGCACGGGTAGGACCTCCTGTCCGGTTAGAGCCTCCGCGGACCTCGTCGCCGGGAACCTCCGGGAAGCCAGGCCTCCGTCGGGCACCGCCCCGGTCGGAACGGTCGCGCGTGTGTTCTCCGCGGCCGGATCGAGCGGCCTGCGGGCGTTGCCGTGGGTACGGCCGGCGGAGTGTAGCACAGGGT
>VBHW01000023.1:0-10943 GCA_005881055.1 Chloroflexota bacterium | reverse complement strand
ATCTGGTGCACGTTGTGACCGGCCGATCGCGCGTGGCCGGGCCGGCCGATTGCGCCCCGTGAGCGGTTCCGTCGGCCACGCGATCGACCGGGTGGTCCGATCCGGCCGAATGGTGCGCCACGTGCCGCATCCGGAAGCCGCACCGGTCGCAGCGTGCCTTCTCGCACGCATCACGTGTCAACCGGCGAGCGCGGCTCGATGGTGGCGCATCCTCGGCGGCTCGCCGACCCGGGCGGGTGGCTCGACGACGACCAGGTCGATCCGCACCGGCAGCCGCGGGATCGTCGATCCGCCTGGGAGCTCGCCAAGGCCGAGCAGCACGGCCACCGCCGCGCGCAGGTGGCGACGCTTCCGTGCGTCGAACGTCTCCTCGGGCAGGCCGAACTCACGCGACCGGCGCCAGCGCACCTCGAGGAGGACCAGCTCAGCGGGCGGGCCGGGATCGATGGCCAGGAGGTCGACCTCGAGGCGGCCCAGCCGCAGGTTGCGCGCGAGGACCGTCCAGCCCGCCGCGCTCAGCCGTTCCGCGACGAAGCCCTCGGCAGCGTCGCCGGCGCGCTGCTGGGCTGTCCGCAATCCGGGGACGTCGGCGGATGGCATCCGCCAAGGATCGCCGGGGGCGCTTATCGGGCGCTCATCGACCTCGTCGGTCGGGGCGCGAGGCCGGCATCCTCAGGAGCCAACGGGAACGAGGTCATCCGCCCGCTCGGAGGGTTCGAGCTCCTGGCCGTCCTCGATCCCCTCGGGATCCACACGCCCGACGCCATCGCCGACGGCTTCCCAGAGCGTCGTCTGCTCGACGTCGGCGCACGAGGCGAAGGTCAGCCGGTGGATCGGCGCGGTCCCGAAGGCGCGCAGCCCGGCCCGATGCTCAGGCGCCGCGTAGCCCTTGTTGCTGGCGAGGTCGTAGCCGGGGTACTCGCGGTCGAGCTCGACCATGAGCCGGTCCCGGAAGACCTTCGCGACGACCGACGCCGCGGCCACGGACGCGCACAGCCGGTCGCCGTCGACGATCACCCGCTGGTGGACGGTGACGTCCGCGAGGTGCAGCGTGCCGTCCAGGAGGAGCGCATCCGGCCGCACAGGGAGCCGGGCGGCGGCGAGCGCCGTCGCGAGCAGCGTCGCCTGGAGGATGTTGATCCGATCGATCACGGACGGCTCGACCGCCGCCACGGACCAGGCGATGGCATGTTCCACGACCGCGTCGGCGAGCCGCTCGCGGTCCTCGGGCTTGAGCATCTTCGAGTCGCGCAGCCCATCCGGCTTCCAGCCGAGCGGCAGGATCACGGCGCCGGCGACGACCGGACCCGCAAGGCAGCCGCGGCCCACCTCGTCCACGCCCGCGACGAGCCGGTAGCCGCGATGGTAGAGGTCCGCTTCCTCGAGGAAGTCCGGGTCGAGACGGAGTCGGTGCCATGGCGCGACCCGGGCGCGGCCGTTCGGCGATGCCGGCGCCGCGAACGACGTGCGCTTGCGGGGCGGCACGGTGGGCCGGAACGGGTCGGGCGGTTCCTTCGGGGCGGGCGTGGCAGGCGGTCCCTGCGCGGCGCGCGCCTTCGCTTGCTTCGATCTGGCCGCCGGAGGGGCGCGGAGCGGCGGGCGGTCGATCCCTTCGGCGCCCGCTCGCCCACGGTCAGCGCTTCGTGCCGGGCGCCTGGGCGCCAGTTGCCTGGCCCCGCGATCGGCGCTCGCGGAGGGTGGCGGCCTTGCCGACGCGGTCCCGGAGGAAGTAGAGCTGCGCGCGGCGGACCTGGCCGTGGCGCATGACCTCGATCTTCTCGATCCGCGGGCTGTTGACCTTGAACGTCCGTTCGACGCCGACGCCGCTCGCAATCCGGCGCACCGTGATCGAGCGCGTGATTCCACCCCCGCGCAGGCGCATGACGATCCCCTCGAAGACCTGGATGCGCTCGCGGTTGCCCTCGATGACCTTGGCGCTCACGCGCACGGTGTCGCCGGCGGACAGCTCGGGCAGGTCCGTTCGGAGCTGGTCGGCGACGACCTCGTCGAGTACGTTCACGCCTGGGGTCACCTTCGTCGGCAGCCGACGGCTGCGGTCTCGTGCGGGGAGCGGCCACTCGCGGCTGAGGGCCGCGTGCCGAGCCGCACCGGCGCGGCCGACGGCGGAGTATAGCAGGGGTCGGCCGCCACCGACGGGCGGTGACGCGGGCCGGCCGGGCCGACCCACCGCCCCCTGGCAGCCGGTCAGATCGGGCGCTCGTCCTCGCCCAGCTCGGCGACGACCCGCCGCTCCTCGGCGGTCAGCTCGCGAGCATCCAGCAGGTCCGGCCGTCGGTCGAGCGTCCGCCGGACCGCCTCCCGATGGCGCCACCGGGCCACCTCGCCGTGGTCGCCGCTCACGAGCACTGGCGGGACGTCACGACCGTCGAAGGACGGTGGGCGCGTGTACTGCGGATACTCGAGCAGGCCGTCGGCGAACGACTCCTCCTCGGTCGAGAGCGCGTCGATCGCGCCCGGCAGGAGGCGGATCACGGCGTCGATGACGACGAGCGCCGGCAGCTCACCGCCGGTCAGGACGTAGTCGCCGATCGAGAGCTCGAGGTCGACCATCGTGCGGATCCGCTCGTCGACACCCTCGTAGCGCGGGCAGAGCAGCACGAGATGCGCGGCGGCCGCCAGCGACCGGGCGCGCGCCTGGCGGAATACCTCGCCGGCCGGGTCCATCAGGATGACGGTCGACCCGGGCCGGCGCAGCTCGCCGAGCGCAGCGGCCACGGGCTCTGGGCGGAGGACCATGCCGGCGCCCCCGCCGTACGGATAATCGTCGACGCTCCGGTGGCGCCCGATCCCCCACGCGCGCAGATCGTGGACTCGCACCGTCGCCAGACCGCGCTCCTGGATCCGGGCCGGGATGCTGTCGCCAAGCGGCCCATCGAGCATGGCCGGGAACAGCGTGAGGACGTCGATCTCGAGCGTCATCCCGCTTCCCCTCTGGACTCCGCCGACCCCCGCCGGCGGGCCGGCCGTGGCTCCTCGAGGCCCAGCGCGTCCGTGTCGACGACGATCTCGCGGCGCTTCGGCGCGAAGATGCGGACGACCGCCCGAACGGCCGGCACGTCGAACTCCCCGAATGGCCCGCCGCGAACGACGAACACCTCGGCGTCGCCCGCTCGATAGACGTCCTCGACGACCCCGAGCTCCCGATCGTTCAGGTCGCGGACGCTCGAGCCGACGACCTCGTGCCAGTAGTAGTGACCGCGCGGCAGGGGCTCCGACGTCCGGGCATCCGCGGCGAGGTACGCGCCACGGAGGCGCTCGGCCGCGGTCCGGTTCGGCACCTCGGCGAATCGGAGGCGCCATCCGGGGCCATCCGAGACCGCCCCTCCCGAAGCGACCGTGAGCGGCTCGTCGCTGCCTTCGCGGAACAGGACAGCCCCAGGCCTGAAGCGTTCCTCGGGTCGGTCCGTCAGGACCTCGACACGCACCGCGCCTTGGAGGCCGTGGACGCCCCGGACGAGGGCGACCACGAGCCGCTCGCCGCCGGTCAGAGGATCTCGAGAGAGATCGACTCGCCGTCCCGCGCGGCGGTCACCTTGAGCAGGGTCCGGAGCGCCTTCGCGACACTGCCGTTGCGGCCGATCACCTTGCCCATGTCGTCCTCGGCGACGTGGAGCTCGATGACCGTCCCGTCGGCGTCGTGCACGACGTCGACCTTGACGGCCTCGGGATCGTCGACGAGCGAGCGGGCGACGAACTCGACTAGTTCCTTGGCAGGCACGTTCGGCCTCCTACTTGGCGGCGGGCAGGATGCCCTGCTCGCGGAACAGGCGTGCGACGGTATCCGACGGTCGGGCACCCCGGTCGAGCCAGTGCTTCGCCTTGTCGGCGTCGATCGCGATCTCGGCCGGCTCGGTCCGCGGGTTGTAGTGACCGATGGTGTCGAGCGAGCGCCCGTCGCGGGCATTGCGTGCGTCGGCGACGACGACGCGGTATGTCGGCTGCTTCCTGGCGCCGACGCGGGAGAGCCGGATTCGAACGGCCATGTGGCTTGTTCCTCCTGGATGGGTTACTTGGACACGGTGAGCACGAACCGCGCCCGGTAGGGGTCGCCGCTCTTGCTCGAGACGGCGATGGCCTGGATCGGGTCGAGGTAGGGCTTGACGTTGGCCACGTAGTCGGCCTTCCTCGAGGCGGGGAGCTCGGCCTCGACGGCGTCGAGGATCGCCCGCACGTCGAGGTAGTCCTGGGCGACGTTCGAGCCGTCCGCGCGGTCGACCGCCGTCCGGTAGCGGGGTTGGTCGGCGAGGGACGTACCCGCCGTCGTGTCGAGGACGGACTTCACGAACGTGTCGCCGCCGATCCCGAACACGACGAGCCCGCCGTGGATCGTGTAGCTCAGCGCGAGCCGCGCGCCGCCGAGAAGGTCGCGCGGCAACGGGCTCGGCGAGGACCCGGAAGGCGACAGGCCGGACAGGTCGCCCAGGTCCAGTGTCGTGATCGTGGCGCCCGCGTACTCGGCGTCGCTCACCTTGATCGCGCCCGAGCCGGCGAGGGTCGCGAGGTTCCGCAGCGAGGCGAGCTTCGCCTGGGCCGCACTCGCCGACGCGGCATCCGGCAGCGCCACCACGAGGCCGCCCGCGTAAGAGGACCCGTTCTTCGTCACGACGAGCGCCGCGTCGCCGATCCATGACGTGAACGAGTCCAGGCCGCCCACGGGCTCGAGCGCCTTGGTGAGCTCGTCGAGGCCCTCACGGTACTCGGGGATGGCCCGCGCGGCCGAGACCGCGGCGTTGATCGCCTTGCCGACGTCGTGGGCCTCGACGACCGCCAGCGTCGAACCGGGAAGTCTCGGCGCGAGCGCGCTCACCCGGTTGGGACCGGGATCGACGCCGAGGACCGCGGGGCTTGCGCCCTCGAACAGGAGATTGTCGGACTCGGCGCGCGCGTCGAACACCACCCAGGGCGGCAGGCGCTGGAACAGGGCCTGGTCGAGGCCGGGCGACGGGGCGACGGCCTGGACGGCGCGCGCGATCGCCGCCGCGTACCGCTTCATGTCGACGAACACGAGGCCGAGGTGGTCGCCCGAGGCGGTCGCCAGGGCCGCCTTGAACGTCTCCGTGGCACCGAAGCCGGTCTTGCCGAGCGTGTCGACCGCGGCGTGGACCGAGTCGAGGTCGCCGACCGCGAGCACCTTGCCACCGAGGACGCCGTAGGCGATCCGCGGCTCGTCCGCGAAGCCGCTGAGCTGCGTCCCGTTGTACGTCTCGGCAGTTCCGGGCTCCTTCTCGAAGGACTCGACCCAGGCAATCGCCTTGGCCGGGTCGGTGACCGACACGAGGCCGATCGCGCGGGCGCGCGACGCGGCCGCATTCGAGACATCCGGGACCGGGATGTCGAGGACGGCCAGTCCAACCTGCCCCCCGAACCAGGGCTTGATGTTCGTCCGGTAGTCACGGTCGCCATCCGACGCGCTCCGGATGAGCCGGTCGAACGTCTCGTCGAGCTTCGATTCGAGCGTCGACTGGTCGGCGAATCCCGGGAAATGCGCCAGGAACTCGCCGAGCCGCTCCTTCTGGTCGCCGGGCAGGTCGAAGCGGGCCTCGGCGTAGAAGAGCGGATCGGGCGGCGCCCACGAGGCGACCGTCGAGGGGGTGTTCGCCGCGCCGGAGAGGAGGTAGAACGCGGCCGAGGCGACGCCAGCGACGAGCACGACCACGAGGATCGCCACGGCCCAGCGGAGAGCACCGCCCGCGCGTCGCGGGCCAGACCCCGACGGCGGCGACGCGGCGGGAACCTCCACCGGCTGCGTCGGCGCCGTGGGCGCCGCGGAGAGGTCGCCCTCCTCGGTCGGGTTGCCCGTCGGCGTTCGCGGATCGTCGGTCATCGGAGATCCCCCATCACATCCGTCGTCCGAGCAGCGCGGCCGGCCCGCCACGGCGCGCCCCGGTGCTCAGCTGCTTCATGAGCTTCTGCATCTCGCCGAACTGCTTGACGAGGCGGTTGACGTCCGTGAGCGTCGTGCCGGAGCCCGCGGCGATCCGCCTCCGGCGCGAGCCGTTGAGGATCGTTGGATCGCGTCGTTCGCGAGGCGTCATCGCCCGGATGATCGCCTCCGTCCGCCGGAGCTCCCCGCGGTCGACCGCCTCCTGGGCATCCCTGGCCATCGCCCCGAGGCCCGGGATCATCGAGACGACCTGGCCGATCGGACCCATCTTCTGCATCTGCTGCATCGAGTCGAGCATGTCCTCGAGCGTGAAGCTGGCCTTCGCGAGCTTCTCCTCCATCCGGGCGGCCTGCTTCTCGTCGAAGGCGTCCTGGGCGCGCTCGACGAGCGTCAGGATGTCGCCCATCCCGAGGATCCGTCCGGCGAGCCGGTCGGGGTGGAACGGCTCCAGTGCATCGGTCTTCTCGCCGGTGCCCAGGAACTTCACCGGGAGCCCCGTCACGGCCGAGATGCTGAGCGCCGCGCCGCCGCGCGCGTCCCCGTCGATCTTCGTCAGGACGAGCCCGGTGAGCGGGATCGCCTCCGCGAACGCCTGCGCCACGGTCACGGCTTCCTGGCCGGTCATCGCGTCGACGACGAGGAGGGACTCGACAGGATGGACGGCGTCGGCGACGTCGGCGACCTCGCGCATGAGCGCCTCGTCGACTGTGAGTCGGCCGGCGGTGTCGAGGATCACGACGTCGCGGTTGAGCCGGCGCGCCGCCTCCACACCCCCGCGGGCCACGTCGACGACGGTCGTGCCGGTCGTCGCCCGGTGGACGGGCACGTCGAGCTGCCGCCCGAGCGTCTCGAGCTGCTCCGCGGCCGCGGGCCGGTGCGGGTCGGCGGCGACGAGCAGCGGGCGGCGGCCGAGCTTCACGACGTGCCGCGCGAGCTTCGCCGCCGAGGTCGTCTTGCCGGAGCCCTGGAGGCCGGCGAGGAGGACGACGGCCGGGCTGCCTCGGAGCTGGAACGTCCGGTCGCCCGCCGAGAGGAGCGCGGTGAGCTCCTCGTTGACGATGCCGATGACCTGCTGGCCGGCGGTCAGGCTCTCGAGGACCTCGGCACCAACCGCGCGCTCGCGGACCCGGGCGACGAAGTCCTTGACGACCTTGAAGTTGACATCAGCCTCGAGGAGTGCCAGGCGAACCTCGCGCATCGCCGTGTCGACGTCTTCCGCGGTCACGCGGCCGCGGCCGGTCAGCGAGGCGAGCGTCGCGCGCAGGCGTTCGCTCAGTGCGTCGAACATGCGGAGGAAGGGCTCCAGGAGACCACAGGACCGGCGAGCCGGCGGCACGTCGGGCGGTGCGCGGGTTCTGGCGACACCGAGGCAGCGGCAGTGTAGCGCATGGTCGCGAACGGCCCGGCTACCCTGTGCCGATGGCCGAGGCCTCGATCTGGCGAAATCCGGTCTTCGTCCGGGTCTTCTCGGCCGCGACCGTCTCCGTCTTCGGCTCGCTCGTCACGCGGACGGCCCTGCCGTTCGCGGCGATCCTCGTCCTCGGCGCCGGGCCGCTCGAGATCGCCGCGATCCGAGCCTGCGAGATCCTCGGCGGGCTCCTCGTCGGTCTCGTCGCCGGCGCGTGGGTCGACCGGCTCCGGAGACGGCCGGTCATGATCGCCGCGGACCTCGGCCAGGCGGTCGTCCTCGGCTCCGTGCCCGTCGCCGCGCTCACGGGCTGGCTGTCGATCCCGCACCTCATCGTCGTGGCGTTCCTCACCTCGATCCTCACGACGTTCCACAACGTCGCCGACGTGGCCTACCTGCCGACGGTCGTCGAGCCCGACCAACTCGTGCCGGCCAACTCGGCGCTCACGGCCAGCGGCTCGGTCGCCGAGTTCAGCGCGTTCAGCATCGGCGGCTTCCTCGTCCAGGTCTTCACCGCGCCCATCGCGATCGCCGTCGACGCGGCCTCGTTCGTCGCCTCGGCGCTCCTGCTGGGATCGATCCGGCGCCCGGAGAAGGATCCGCCGGCCGTCGTCGAGCGCCGGCCGCTCCTCTCCGAGATCCGCGACGGCCTGCGCCCGATCGTCGCGTCGCCGATCCTCCGATCGCTGGCGGCGGCGAGCTCCGCCGCGCACCTCATGTGGGGCGCGTTCGGATCGCTCTATCTCGTCTTCGCCGCGGACGAGCTCGGCCTTGGACCCGCGACGATCGGCCTCATCGCCGCGGCCGGCGGGATCAGCTCGTTCGTCGGCGCGCTCCTCGCCGAACGGGCGAGCCTGCGGCTCGGCGTCGGCTGGGCGATCCTCGTCGGTCTCGCGGGCTTCACGCTCGGCAACGCGCTCGTGCCCCTCGCGCCGGCGGGAGCGGTCGCCGTGGCGATCACCCTGCTCGTCGCCCAGCAGCTCATCGCCGACGGGGCGGGCACGGTCTACGAGGTCAACGTGCTCGGGCGCGTCAACAGCGCGATCGAGTTCCTCACCCACCTCTGGCTCCTCGTGGGCACGGTCGTGGGCGGGCTCATCGGCGAGGTGCTCGACCTCCGGGCGGGCCTCGCGTTCGGCGTCGCCGGCGGCGTCGTCGCGATGGCCTTCATCGTCCTGTCGCCCCTGCGAAACCTGCGCACCGGAGCGCTCGCCCCGCGGCGCGGGCCGCTGCTGCCGCCGGGCGACCTGCCACTGACTGAGTAGGCGAAAGGGCTGGGAGGGCCGGCCTGGAGGGCCGGTGAGCGGAGCCGGCGTCGTGGCCAGGCCGGCCTCAGGCGAACAGCGCCGCGACGAACGCGTCGGGGTCGAACGGGACGAGGTCGCCGATCCCCTCGCCGACGCCGACGTAGCGCACGGGGACCCGGAGAGCGTCCTCGATCGCGAACACGATGCCGCCCTTGGCGGTCGAGTCGAGCTTCGTGAGGACGATGCCCGTGAGCCCGACCGCCTCGTGGAACGCGCGCGCCTGCGCCAGGCCGTTCTGGCCGGTCGTCGCGTCGAGGACGAAGAGCAGCTCGGGCATCGCGCCCGGCAGGCGCTTGTCGACGATCCGGCGGACCTTCGCCAGCTCGTCCATGAGGTTCGTCTTCGTGTGGAGGCGGCCGGCGGTGTCGGCGATGACGAGGTCGACGCCGCGGGCGATCGCCGCGTCGATGGTGTCGTAGACCACCGCCCCGGGGTCGGCGCCAGGCTGGTGCGCGACCACGCCCGCGCCGGCCCGCGTGGCCCAGGCCTCGAGCTGCTCGATCGCCGCCGCCCGGAACGTATCCGCCGCAGCGAGGAGGACGGTTCGGCCCTCCGATCGATAGCGGGCCGCCAGCTTGCCGATCGTCGTCGTCTTGCCGGTCCCGTTCACACCGACGACGAGCACGATCGCTGGCTGGCCGCTCCTGGCCGCACGGGGCGTCCACCCAGGGTCGCGCGCCACGAGGAGGGCGTCGAGCTCGGCGGCGACCGCCCCCACCGGGTCGCTCGAACCCGCGGCCCGGGCTCGACCGACGACCCGAGCGGCCAACCCCGCCCCGACGTCGCCCGCGATGAGCGTCTCCTCGACGTCGTCCCAGGCCTCGTCGGGAACGCCGCCCGCCAGGAGGCCACGCAGGCGCGCGACGAACCCGCCCCGGCTCTTCGCGACGCCGGCCTCGAGACCCGCCGCCGGCGATGGCTGCTCGAACGCCTCCTCGACCGGCGCGCCCGCGCCCTCCGGCGCGGTGTCCTCGTCCTCGACCGCTCGGCCCGGGTCCTCCTCGCGCCGTCGCCAGAACATGGCGCGTCGATCAGCCCGCGGCCGTGGCGTGCTCGAGGCTCGCCCCGTCGGCCGCCATGCCCGGCTCCGCGGCGACCGCGCTCGCCTCGTCGAGCCGCAGGCTGATGACGCGGCTCACGGAGTCGTCCCCGACGGTCACGCCGTACAGGGCGTCGGCGGCTTCGATCGTTCCCCGGTTGTGGGTGATGACGATGAACTGCGTGCGATCGGCGAGAGAGCGGAGCGCGGCGACGAACCGGCCGATGTTCGCCTCGTCGAGGGCCGCGTCGACCTCGTCGAGGACGCAGAACGGGACCGGCCGGACCTGGAGCATCGCGAACAGCAGCGCGACGGCCGTCAGCGCGCGCTCGCCGCCCGAGAGCATCGCGAGGGCCTGTGCCTTCTTGCCCGGCGGACGCGCGACGATCTCGACGCCGGTCGCCGACAGGTCGGACGGGTCGGTGAGCGTGAGCCGGGCGAATCCGCCGTCGAAGAGCTGCCGGAAGCGTGCGTCGAAGGCCGACTCGAGCGCCTGGAACGTCGTCCGGAACTGGCGCGTGACGAGGGCCGACAGCTCGTCGATGAGGCGCCGCGTGTCGACGATCGCCGCGCGCAGGTCGCTCTCCTGTGCCTCCAGCCCCTCGAGGCGGGTCCTGATCGCGGCATGCTCCTCGACGGCCGACGGGTTGGCCGCGCCGAGCTCGTGGAAGTGCCGGCGGAGCCGGGCGATGCGGGCGGGTGATGAGACCGACACGACGGGCGGCTCGGTCGCCCAGCGGGCTCCCGCCACCGCGAGGGCCGCCGTGAGCGCCACCGTCTCCGGGTCCTCGGCTCCGGCCTCCCCGGCTCCGTCGGACTCGACGGCCAGGGCTGGTGAGGGGCCGTTCGCCGCTGCGGCATCCGGTCCCGCGTGGAGCGCCCCGAGGCCGAGGTCGCCGAGGCCGGCCAGCTCGACGAGGAGTCCCTCGCGCAGCGTCTCGAGGCCGAGCCGTGACTCGAGCTCGGCCACCTCGGCGGCCCGCAGCCGCTCCTCGGCGAGCCGCAGGCGCGAGCGTGCCCCCGCCGCAAGGGTCTCGGTCTCTGCCAGGCGGCGTCGATCGACGGCATCCGCCGACTCGAGCGCCACGATGGCCATCCGGGCACCCGCCTCGTGAGCGACGGCTTCGGCCACCGCCTCGGACACGTCGGCCATCTCCTGCTGGGCTGCGCGCTCCCGCTCGACGAGTGCGGCGAGCTCGTTCTCGGCTCGGATGACCCGCTCGGCATCAATTCCGACGGCGGCCTCCGCACGGGCGCGGACCCCCTCGGCGTCCCGGCGTGCGC
>VBHW01000022.1 GCA_005881055.1 Chloroflexota bacterium | reverse complement strand
TCGATAACGGTGGGGCCGATACGGCGGGCCTCAGCCCGCCAGACCCGCCTCGGGTGGCGCCCCGACACCCGGCGACCGTGGGTCCAACGGACCCCCCGGTCGGTGCCCCAACGCGCAGCGGGCAAGACCCGCGGAGAGACCCCGTCATTTTCGTGCTTGACGAGCCCTCGGCGCGGTGTAGAATGCCGCTCCAGTGGCGTGAAGTGGTGGAAAGTGGGGAACGGTCCCACGGTCCCCGATCCGATCCCCGCTGACCCCCGCGATCCGGTAGCAGCTCGACGCTCCAACCAGGCACTCCTCCTCCGCCACCGCTTCGCGCCACGTAACACTCGCGACCAGGGGAAGCCAGGTACATGTTCACCGGCGAGTACCGGCACTCGGTGGACGACAAGGGACGGCTCGCCGTCCCGGCCCGGTTCCGCGCTCAGCTCGAGGGCGGAGCCGTCGTCTGCAAGTGGCTCGACAACTGCCTGGCGATCCTGACCCGACACGGGTGGGAGGAGCTCGCCGAGAAGACGGCGACGCTGCCCCTCACCAACCCCGGATCCCGCGCCTTCCAGCGCCACGTCTTCGGCGGAGCCGCCGAGGTCGAGCTCGACCGTCAGGGTCGGGTCGTCCTGCCGGTCTACCTGCGCGAGTACGCGGCGCTCCAGGGCGAGGTGGTCATCGTGGGCGCGCGCGATCACGCGGAGATCTGGGCCCCGGCCCGCTGGGACGACGTCCGGCGGTCGCTCGAGGACCCGGAGACCCTCGCGGCGCACCTCGACGGCCTCGGGATCTAGGGCACCACATGCGCTTCCAGGGTCCGCTCGGAATCCGCTGATGGCGATGGGAGAAGAGATGGAGGAAGGGCACCTGCCGGTGCTGGCGGAGGAGGTCGTCGAGATACTCCGGCCGGCTCCCGGCAGCCTCCAGATCGATGCCACCGTCGGCGGCGGTGGGCACACCGAGCGGATCCTGGAGGCGACCGACCCTGATGGCCGCCTCCTGGGTCTCGACGCCGACGGGGCGGCCATCGCCAGGGTCGATCGTCGCCTCCGACCGCGCTTCGGCGACAGGCTCGTCCTGCGCCAGGCCAACTTCCGGGATCTCGCGGACGTCGCACCGGCAGCCGGCTTCGGCGCCGTCGACGGCCTGCTCTTCGATCTCGGGCTCTCGAGCACCCAGCTCGCGGACCGGACCCGGGGCTTCGGGTTCCGGGCCGGCGGGCCGCTCGACATGCGTTTCGATGCTCGTCGCGGCGTGCCCGCCGCCGAGCTCATCGCCTCGCTGGACGCGGCCGAGCTCGCTGCGCTGTTCCGGCGATACGGCGAGGAACCGAACGCCGGCCGCATCGCCCGGGCCATCGTCGACGCGCGCCGGACGACACAGATCGAGACGGCGGAGCAGCTCGCCTCGATCGTCGAACGGGCGGTGCCCGTCAACCCACGTGCCCGCCGGCGCATCCACCCGGCCACCCGGGTGTTCCAGGCGCTGCGGATCGCCGTCAACGAGGAGCTCGACGCCCTGCAGGCCGGGCTCGCGGCGGCAATGAACCTGCTCCGGCCCGGCGGCCGGCTCGTCGTCCTCAGCTACCACTCGCTCGAGGATCGGATCGTCAAGCGCTTCATCGCGGCCGAGCGCAAGGGCTGCACCTGTCCGCCCGAGCTGCCGGTCTGCGTCTGCGGCCGCAACCCGCGCCTTCGCCCGGTCGGCAAGCCCGTCACCCCGAAGCCCGAGGAGATCGCCGCCAACCCCCGCTCGCGGAGCGCCCGTCTCCGCGCCGCCGAACGCATCGCCGCCTGAGGTTCCGGCACGCCGGCTCTCGCCGGCGCCGGAGCGACGCCCCGACGGAAGGAGGACCTTCGTGAGCAAGCGCCACCAGACGAGCCGGAGGAAGGCGTACGGCCGTCGGCAGCACGAGCTGCGCGAACGGATCGAACGGAGCCACCCGCGCGACCTCGTGGAGTTCGACCTGGGGCCCGACGTCGACGAGCGTGAGGACTTTCCGTTCTTCGACGTCGACCTCGGCGGCCGGCGGCTCCGCTTCGCGCTCGGGGACTGACCGACGTGGCCGTCTACCAGGGCGCTCGACGACGCGAGGGCTTCCTCCCCGGGCGTTTCGTGCCGCTCGTCCCACTCGCGACGCCCGCGCCGGCACCGGCTCTGCGGCGTCGCCGGGCACGCACGGCGGTGCGCGCCGGACGGCGAACGAACCGCGTCGGCATGGTCCTCGGCGGGATCGTCCTCGCGTTCATGCTCGCCTTCTTCTCGCTCGCCCAGAGCGTGCGCGTCTCCGCGACCGGCTACGACCTCGCGGGGGTCCAGGCGGAGAACGACCGGCTCCAGGCCACCCGCCAGGACCTCTTGACGAACATCTACCGGCTCGGCAGCGCGCCCGCGATCCGCAAGCTCGCGCTCGATCGAGGGCTCGGGCCGCTGGCAGCGCCGCTCATCGTCCCGGCGCGCTGAGCCGATCGACCGACCGATGCTCGGCCGGACGGACTCGCGCCGCCGCCTCCTCGTCATCCTCGTCGCCTTCGCGGTGGCCGGGGCGTCGCTCGGCGGCCGGCTGGCCTGGTGGCAGGTCGTGCGCGGCTCGGACCTCGCGGCCGACGCGCACCGGCAGACGACGCTGCGGACCGAGGAGCCGTCGCGTCGCGGCACGATCTACGACCGCAGCGGGACCGTCGTCCTCGCCACGTCGGTCGATCGTTACCGCGTCGTCGCCTTGCCCCACTCGCTGTCGCTCGCCGACCGGCAGAAGACGGCCCAGTCCCTCGTGACCTCGCGACGAAGATGACCTCGGACCGCGGGTACGTCGTCCTCACGCGCGGCGTCGACGAGGCGACGGCCGGACGCCTGCGTGCGGCGATCGCGCGCGGCGACATCCAGGCGATCTCCCTCGAGCCGGAGCCCGAGCGCGTCTTCCCGCTCGCCGGTGGGGGGCCCGGGACAACGCTCGCGGCCCAGCTCCTCGGATTCGTCAATCGAGAAGGCGTCGGGCAGTACGGCGTCGAGGGCCGCTATCAGGCCCAGCTCGCCGGCCAGCCGAAGGTCGTCCTCGCCCAGCGCGACGCGAACGGCGACCCGATCCCCGACACGATCACCGTCGAATCGCCTGGGGTGCCCGGCTCGGACCTGCGGCTGACGCTCGACGCCGGCCTCCAGGTCCAGCTCGAGCAGGAGCTCCTCGCAGCGGGCGTTGCCGACAAGGCGAAGAGCGTGTCCGCGATCGTCATGGACCCGGCGACCGGCGAGATCTACGCCGAGGCGACCTACCCTTCGTACGACGCGAACGACTACCAGCAGATCGCGACGGCGCCCCAGCGATTCCTGGATCCGGTCGTCAGCTCGGTCTACGAGCCCGGCTCGGTCTTCAAGATGTTCACGGCACTCGCGGCCTACGAGAACGGGACCGTCACCCCCGATACCCGGATCCTCGACTCGGGCTCGCTGTCCCTCGACGGTGGCCACGTCCGGATCTACGACTCCGATCGCCGCCCGATGGGCTGGCTGCGCTTCGAGGACGTCATCGCCTATTCG
Source organism: Chloroflexota bacterium (assembly GCA_005881055.1). Lineage (GTDB taxonomy): Bacteria > Chloroflexota > Limnocylindria > Limnocylindrales > CSP1-4 > C-114. The sequence goes on along the minus strand of VBHW01000022.1, from coordinate 6,626 downwards.
CGCAACGTCGGCGCCGCGCGCGTCGCGATGGACCTCGGGCGGACGACGCGCAAGGCCTCGGCCGTGCTCGAGGCGACGTGGCAGAAGATGGGCTTCGGGGCGCCGACCGGGATCGACGTCTCCGGCGAGGTGCCGGGGATCGTCCACGACCCGACGGTCCGGCCGTGGCGGCAGGTGGACCTCGCGAACGGGTCGTTCGGCCAGGGCGTCGCCGTCACCCCGATCCAGCTCGTGACGGCCTACGCGGCGATGGTCAACGGCGGCACGCTCGTCACGCCACACGTCGTCCTGGCCGTCGGTCAGAACGAGCAGACGGCCGCACCTCGCGGCCAGGTGATGTCGCGCGACATGTCGAAGGAGCTCACCGGCCTGCTGTCGTACGTCGTCCACACCGTGCCGTGGTATCGCGAGAAGACGCTCGTGCCGCACTACGTCGTCGGCGGCAAGACCGGCACGGCGCAGATCTGGGATCCGACGGCGAACCACGGCAGGGGCGCCTGGAAGCCGCTGTACAACCACACGTTCGTCGGGTACATCGGCCACGACCGGCCGCAGCTCATCATCGCCGTGACGATCCGCGAGGCGAAGCCGCTCCACATCAGCCAGGGCAACCTGCCGCTCGCCGTGGAGAGCTACGAGCTCTTCCGCCGGATCGCCACGGACGCGATGCGGACGCTCGACCTCCCGTCATCCGCCCCGACGGCCGCCAGCGGCACCCCGTGAGTCCCGCCTGTGCGAAACTTCCGAGCGTGACCGAAGCCCTGCCACGGTCGCAGGGAGGGGTCGCGACGCCCGCCCTCTCTGCCGCCGAGCTCGCCCGACTCACCGGCGGGCGGCTCATCCGTTCCAGCAGTCGGCCGATCCGTGGCGGTGCGGTCGATTCGCGACTCGTCGAGCCCGGGAACCTGTTCGTCGCGCTGCCCGGCGAGCGGACCGACGGGCACGGCTTCCTCCACGCTGCGGCCGCTGCGGGCGCGGCCGCGCTCGTCGTCACGCAGGAGCCCTCCGCCGCGACCCTCGATGCGCTCGGTGACGTGACCGTGCTCGCGGTGCGTGACGGTCTGGCTGCCCTCGGGGCGATCGCGGCGGGCTGGCGGAGCAGGTTCGATCCGCTCGTCGTCGGCGTGACCGGGAGCATCGCCAAGACCTCGACGAAGGAAGCCGTGGCGACCGTCCTCGACCGCCGCTACCGGACCGTGCGGAGCGCCGGCAACCAGAACAACGAGATCGGGCTGCCGCTGACGCTGCTCCGCCTCGGGCCGGACGACGAGGCCGCCGTGCTCGAGATGGGGATGTACCTCGGAGGCGAGATCGCCGACCTCGCCGCGATGGCACGGCCGTCGATCGGCGTCGTGACCGCGGTCCAGCCGGTCCACCTCTCGCGGATCGGCACGATCGAGGCGATCGAGCGCGCGAAGGGCGAGCTCGTCGAGGCGCTGCCGCCTAGCGGCACGGCCGTCCTCAACGCCGACGATCCGCGCGTGCTCCGGATGGCCGGGCGGACGGCGGCGCGTTCCCTGACGTACGGGCTTGCCGAATCCGCCGACGTGTGGGCCGAACGGATCGAGGCCGGCGGCACCGCCGGCATGCGCTTCGTCCTCCGGCTGCCCGGCGGCGTCCGGCGGCCAGCGAGCACCCCCGCCCTCGGCCGTCACGGCGTCCAGAACGGGCTCGCCGCCGCCGCGGTCGGCCTGGCCGCCCAGTGCACGACCGACGAGATCCTGGCCGGGCTCGCGGCCGGCTGGTCGGCGCCGCATCGCGACCACCTCGTCCGGGCCGGCGACGTGACGATCCTCGACGACAGCTACAACGCGTCGCCGGGCTCGGTCCGGGCCGCTCTCGAGCTGCTCTCGAGCCTGCCCGCAGGCCGGCGCGTCGCGGTCCTCGGCGAGATGCTCGAGCTCGGCGACGCCCACGACGCGGGCCATCGCGAGGTCGGCGGGGCGGCGGCCTCGGTCGCCGCGCTCCTCGTCGTCGTCGGCGACGGCGCGGGGGCGATCGCCGAAGGCGCGATCGATGCAGGGCTCGCGCCCGACGCCGTCCTCCGGGCCTCCGACGCGGACGCCGCTCTCGACGTCCTCCGGCCGCGCATCCGGGCGGGCGACGTCGTCCTCGTGAAGGCGTCGCGCGGCATCGCTCTCGACGGGCTCGTGGACCGCCTCGTCGAAGAGGCCGGCGCGTGAAGGGCAGCACCGTCGAGCTCATCCAGGGCCTCCTCCTCGCGTTCGCCCTCGTCGTCGTGTTCATGCCCGGCTACGTCCGCCTCCTGCGGTTCGTGGGCATCGGCAAGCAGATCCGCGACGAGGGTCCGGAGGCGCATTACGTCAAGGAGGGCACTCCGACGATGGGCGGTCTCCTGCTCGTCGGGGTTGTCGCCACGCTCGCGTTCATCCTCGGGGCGCTCGACGCCTCGACGTACTCACCGGTCGCGGCGCTCCTCGGCGTCGGCTTCCTCGGCGCGTTCGACGACTACCTCAACGCGAAGACGGGGATCGGGATCGGCGTCCGCCAGAAGCTCGCGTGGCAGCTCGTCGTTGCGATCCTCGCGGCGATCTACATCCAGCGGCACTTCGCGATCGTCGACATCCGCGTGCCGTTCGCCGGCGACGTCGAGATCGGGGCGTTCTGGTACATCGTGTTCGCCGCGTTCGCGATCATCGCCGCGAGCAACGGCGTCAACATCACCGACGGCCTCGACGGGCTGGCCGGGGGCACGGCGATCTTCGCGTTCGTCGCCTACCTCATCATCGCCCTGCTCAACAAGCCGCAGCAGCCCCACCTTGCGCTCGTGTGCGCGATCATCATCGGGGCGCTCCTGGGCTTCCTCTGGTTCAACGTCCACCCGGCGCAGGTCTTCATGGGAGATTCCGGGGCGCTCTCGCTCGGGGCGACCCTGGCGGTCACGGCCCTCATCACCGGGCAGATCTTCGTGCTGCCGCTCATCGGGATCATCTTCGTCGTGGAGACGGCGTCGGTGATCGTGCAGGTCGCGTACTTCAAGGCGACCGGCGGTCGGCGGATCTTCCGGATGACGCCGATCCACCACCACTTCGAGCTCGTCGGCTGGGACGAGGAGAAGATCACCCTGCGGTTCTGGATCGTCGGGATCCTCGGTGCGCTGCTCGGCGTCACGTTCTTCCTCGCATCGATCCAGGCCCTTCCGTGAGCCTGGGGACGATGACTGCCGACCGCACGACGATCGATCCGGATGCTCTGACCGCGGACGCGATCCGCGCCGGCGCCCTCGCCGGGCGACCGGTGACGGTCCTCGGGCTGGCGCGCAGCGGCATCGGCCTCGTGCGGTTCTTCCGCGATGCCGGCGCGTCCGTGACGATCTACGACGTCCGGCCCTCGGACGAGCTGGCCGAGGCGTTCTCCGCCGTGGGGCCGTCCGGTCAGGGCGGCTTGACGCTTCTCGCGGGTCCGGACGTGGACCCGGCGGCCGCGCTCGTGGGGGCGCACCTCGTCGCGACGTCGCCCTCGATCAATCCCGACTACCCGACGACCGAGCCGCGCCTTCGGGCGGCCCTCCGGGCGCTCGTGGCTGCCCGCGCTGCCGGCGAGCCCGGCGCGCCGGCACTCGTGAGCGAGGCCGACCTGTTCCTGCGCCTCTGCCCGGCGCCGACGATCGGCGTCACCGGCACCAAGGGCAAGACCACGACGTCGTCGCTCATCGCGGCGCTCCTGGCGGAGGACGCGGCCCACCCCGTCGAGCTCGGCGGGAACATCGGGCGTCCGCTGGTCGACGTGCTGCCGACCCTGACGCCCGAGCACCGGGTCGTCGTCGAGCTCTCCGAGCTGCAGCTGCCGACGCTCTCGCGGGGCACCGACGTCGCCGTCTACACGAACGTCACCTCCGATCACCTCGATCGCCACGGCTCGCTCGAAGCCTACCGGGCCGTGAAGCGCCGCCTGGCCGAGCTGACCCGCGCGCGGGGCGGGCTCCTCGTCCTCAACGGCGACGACCCGTTCGTCGCGGGCCTGGAGCGCGACTACGACCGCCCGATGTCCGGCGGCTGGCCTGGACGGACGATCACCCGGTACCGGACGGCGGGGACGGCCGCCGACGGCGTCGGCGTCGTCGACGGCCGGATCGTCGCCGCATCGATCGGCGAGATCCTGCCCGTCGGCGAGCTGCCGCTCCCCGGCGACCACAATGTCGCGAACGCGCTCGCCGCGATCAGCGTCGCGCTCCACTTCGCGATCCCGCGCGCCGCGATCCGCCGGGCCGTGGCGGCGTTCCAGGGCGTCGAGCACCGCCTGGAGCCCGTCATGGAGGTGGCAGGCGTCCGGTTCGTCAACGACTCGCAGGGCACCCAGCCGGACGCCGTCGCGGCCGCCCTGTGGGCGTTCCCTCCGCCCGTCGTCCTGATCGCCGGCGGTCGCGACAAGGGCGTCGACCTGTCGCCCCTCGGCCCGGTCGTCGCCGATCGGGCGGTCGCGGCGGTGCTCATCGGGGAGAGCGGACCCGCGCTCGAGCAGCTGTTCCGTGCGTCGGGGCTGACCGAGACGAGCCAGGCGGCGAGCCTCGATGAGGCCGTTCGCCGCGCCGACGATCTCGCCCGCGACGCGCTCGCGTCGCGCGCGCCGGGCACGGTCGCGACGGTCCTCCTCAGCCCCGCGGCCGCGAGCTTCGACATGTTCGAGGACTACGCGGCGCGCGGGCGCGCGTTCAAGGCGGCCGTCGCAGCCCTCGCCGCGGAGCTGGCCGCGAAGCGGGCGGCCGGGCAATGACGATCGCCCGCGCGGCAATCCCGGCGACCCGCCAGCGGACGGGCAGCCTGCGCCGCGAGCAGCACCAGCCCGACTACACCATCCTCGTGGCGGTCGTCGCGCTCGTGGCGATCGGGGTGCTCATGGTCTATTCGTCGTCGGCGATGAGCTCGTACCTGCAGGATGACGATTCGTTCAAGATCGTCGGCCCGCAGGTCGTGTGGGCCGCGCTCGGCCTCGCCGCGATGACCGTCATGGCTCGGGTCGACTACCGGTATCTCCGGCTCGCATCGGTTCCCGCGTACGTCGTGGCGCTCGCGCTCCTCGCGATCGTCCTCTTCGTCCCGACGCTCAACTATGTCGTCGGGGGATCGGCGCGATTCCTGCGGATCGGGCCGTTGCCCCTATTCCATCCGGCGGAGTACGCGAAGCTCGCGCTCGTCATCTACCTGGCCCACTGGCTCGCCCGGCGGGGCGCCTCGGTCCACGGCTTCTGGCGCGGGACGCTGACGTTCCTCGTCATCACCGTCCCGATCGTCGCGCTCATCCTCCGCGAGCCGGATCTCGGCACGGCCTCCGTCATCGGCCTGACAGCGTTCACGATGTTCTTCGTCGCCGGCGCCAACCTCCTGCACCTCCTCGCGATGGGCGCGGCCGGGTTCGTGTCGGTCATGGCCGTGATCGCGACGCACCCGTACCAGCTCGAGCGCGTCCACGCGTTCATCGACCCGTGGAGCGATCCAGCCGGGAAGGGCTTCCACACGATCCAGGGGTTCATGGCGCTCGCGCTCGGCGGCCTGTTCGGGTCGGGCCTCGGGGAGAGCCGGCTGGCGGGCGGGATGTTCCTGCCGAACGCCTACAACGACTTCATCTTCGCGATCATCGGCGAGGAGTTCGGGCTCGTCGGAGGGGCGATCGTCATCGGCCTGTTCGTCGTCATCGCCTACGGCGGCATCCGCACGGCGCTGGCAGCGCCGGACACGTTCGGCGGGCTCCTGGCCGGCGGGATCACTGCCTGGATCTGCATCCAGGCGTTCATCAACATCGGGGTCGTCGTCGGCCTCATGCCGGTCACGGGGATCACGCTGCCGTTCGTGAGCGCTGGCGGGTCGTCGCTCGCGATCACGCTCACGGCCGTCGGCATCCTCCTGGCGGTCTCACGCGAGACGGTGGAGAAGGGGACGTGGAACGATGCGTCTGCTGATCGCGGGCGGCGGAACGGGCGGGCACATCTACCCGGCCCTGGCCGTCGCCCGGTCGCTGCGCGCGCGCCCCGACGCGCCTGACATCGCCTGGCTCGGCGGGCATCGCGGCCTCGAGGCCACGATCGTCCGCGCCGCCGGCATCCCGTTCCGCCGGCTCGCGCTGCGCTCCCTGCGCACCGTCGAGCGCGACGCCCACCTCGTCCTCGATCCCATCCGCCTCGGCCTGTCCGTCCCGCAGGCCGCCGCGATCCTCGCTCGGGAGCGGCCGGCCGCGATCGTCACGACCGGCGGGTACGTCGCGATCCCCGTGCTGATCGCCGCAGCGCCGATGCGGATCCCCGTCGTCCTCTGGGAGGGCAACGTGATCCCCGGCCGGAGCGTGCGGGCGACGGCGCGGCTGGCGAGGGTCCTCGCGGTGAGCTTCGCGCAGACGTGCCAAGCGCTCCACGGTCCCGAGCACTGCTACGTCACCGGGACGCCGATCCGCGACCTCCGGGAGGTCGATCGCGAGGAGGCGCGCGCCCGCTTCGACGTCCCGGCCGGTGAGCGGCTGCTCCTCGTCTTCGGCGGATCGCAGGCGGTCCGGCGGTTCAACGGCGCTGTCGCCGAAGCACTGCCGAGGCTCGTCGAGCGGGTGCACGTCGTCCACGTGACCGGTGACGATGGGTACCCAGCGGCGCTTGCCGCTCGCGAGGCGCTCCCCGCCGC
>VBHW01000021.1 GCA_005881055.1 Chloroflexota bacterium | reverse complement strand
GCGCACGACCGGCACCCAGGCGCGCTTGCCGCGGGCGACCGCGTCGAGGTCCTCTTCCATGCGGGCGGTGAACTTCAGGTCCACGAGCTCGCCGAAGTGGCCGACGAGGAGGTCCGTGACGACCTCGCCGACGGGCTCGGGCTGGAGCCTGCGCTCCCGGACGCGCACGTACCCGCGGTCGAGGATCGTCGAGATCGTCGCCGCGTATGTCGACGGACGGCCGATTCCGTTCTCCTCGAGCGCCTTGATGAGGGTCGCTTCGGTGTAGCGCGGTGGCGGCTCGGTGAAGTGCTGCTTCGCCTCGACGGACTCGACGGTCGTCTCGTCGCCCGTCCGGAGCAACGGCAGTGAACGCTCGACCTCCTCGGCCGCGTCGTCCTGGCCCTCGGTGTAGACAGCAGCGAAGCCGTCAAAGAGCGTACGGGTCGCCGAGGCCCGGAGCTCGTAAGGCCCGGCGGCCAGCTCGACCGTCGTCGTCTCGAGCTCCTTCGCCGCCATCTGGCTCGCGAGGGCGCGCTGCCAGATGAGCCGGTAGAGCCGGCCCTCGTCACGCGGCAGGACCCTCGCCATCGCCTCCGGGTCGCGTCCGAACGCCGTCGGCCGGATCGCCTCGTGGGCCTCCTGCGCGCCGCGCGTCTTCGTCTTGTACACGCGCCCCTTCGGCACCGTGTAGCGCTCACCGAAGCGGCCGGCGATGACCGACCGCGCGTCGACGAGGGCCTGGCGCGAGAGCGCGACGGAGTCAGTGCGCATGTACGTGATGAGGCCGAGCTGGCCCTCCGGCGTCGCGATGCCCTCATAGAGCCGCTGTGCCGTCGACATCGTCCGCTTCGGGCTGAACCCGAGCTTGCGGCTCGCCTCCTGCTGGAGCGTCGAGGTCGTGAAGGGCGGCGCCGGGTTCCGGCTCGTGGGCTTGACCGAGACGCTCGTGACGATCGGGTGGGCGCCCGACAGCGTGTCGCGGTGACGGTGTGCCGTCGCCTCGTCGGCGATGTCCGGCTTCTCCCCGTCGATGCGGACGAGATCGGCTGTGAACGTCCCGCCGGCCGCCGCGATGACGGCCTCGAGCGTCCAGTACTCGCGGGCCTGGAACGCGCGGATCTCGCGCTCCCGATCGACGACGAGGCGGACGGCCACCGACTGCACGCGCCCGGCCGACAGGCCGCTGCGGACCTTGCGCCAGAGCAGGGGGCTCAGCCGGTAGCCGACGAGGCGGTCCACGATGCGCCGCGCCTGCTGGGCATCGACGAGATGGCTGTCGATCGCCCGGGGGTGGGCGAACGCCTCGCGGATCGCCGGCTCGGTGATCTCGCTGAACGTCACGCGGCGCGCCTTGTTGGGGTCGAGCCCGATCGCCTCCGAGACGTGCCAGGCGATCGCCTCGCCCTCCCGGTCGAGGTCGGTCGCGAGATAGACGAGGTCTGCCTTGCGGGCGGCCCGTTCGATCGCCCCGACCTGCTTCCTGCGGTCCGCGACGATCTCGTAGACGGGGGCGAAGTCGTGCTCCACGTCGACGCCGAGCTCGTCCTTGCCAAGCTTCTCCGGTAGGTCGCGGACGTGGCCGTAGGAGGCGAGGACCGTGTAATCCGGGCCGAGGTAGCGTTCGATCGTCTTCGCCTTGGCCGGCGATTCCACGATCACGAGGTTGCGCGCCATCGCGATCGAGTCTAGCACCGGGTCCTGCACGGCCAGTCACCTGGCCCCGTTCGGGAGGCCACTCGCGGGACCCCGCGGGGGGCCATTGGACCGGCGCCGCCCGACCGGCGCCGACGGGCTCTGGAGACGACGGTCAGATGTCGCGGATGCGCTTGAGGAAGTCCTCGTCGATCTCGAGCTCGGCCTCCGGCTCCAGCTCCGCCGGAGCCGCTTTCGCACCGTTGGCCGACTTCGCCCCTGCCGGCGTCGCGACGGCCTCGCCCTCTCCCTCCGCCGAGGCCGCGGCCTCGCCGCCGTCCTCGGCCGCCTCCGCGGTCTCGTCGTCCGGCGTCCGTGATCCCCGCCCGCCCGCCCGGGACGTCACCGGGACCTCGACGAAGCGGATGTGGATGAACGGGAAGATGAACGTCGCGGCCGAATCGTGGATGAAGCTCGGACGCCCGCCACTCATGGCTCGCACGTTCGTGCAGACGAGCGCGACATCGGTCGGCTCGGGCATGCGGTAGAGGTCGGCGAGCAGGGGCTGCTCGTTCGTGATGTGGATGACGACGTTGCGGATCATCGGGCGATCATCGACGTTCGGCCGCCTGCGGCGACAGCGGGCCCGCCGGAGGCGGCGGTGCGGGAGGCGTCGGGAGAGACGTCAGGAGAGGCGTCAGCTGGGGCGTCAGCTGTGGTAGAAGTCGATGACGAGGCGGATCCGACCGGACGCGACCCACACCCCGATCCCGCAGCGCTTGTAGGCCGGGTTCATGAGGTTCGCGTAGTGGCAGTAGCCGCCGCACGGCTTCTCGCTCTGGAAGAATAGGTGCGTCCCGAGGACCGAGGCGTACGGGTTCGGGGCGCTCCGGCAACCGAGATTCTCCGCGGCCCAGCCGCTGTAGCCGGCGCGATGCAGCCGGTCCGTCGGCGAGCCGTTGTAGAAGTGGGTGCACGCACCGGTCGTCGCGAGGAGCTTCGCGTACGGCCGTGAGACCCGGCTGGACAGGCCGGCGTCGAGGACGATCGGCGGCGTCGACAGCCCGCCCGGGCTGCTGCACGCGCCGGTCGAGGTCACCCAGCCACCCGTCCGCGTGCAGTTCATGAGCTTGAGGTAATACGTCTCGACGGCGTACCAGCTGCCGCTGCCGACCGAGCCGCCCGAGCCGCGCGGGATCGCGACGGCCGCGCTCGAGGACGAGGATCGCCGGGGCGCGGGCGCCGCGGCGGCCGGCCTGGTCACGAGGAACGTGCTGATCGCAGGGGCGGCGATCGTCGCGCCGTTCCGGCCCGTCGCATCGGCTCCCACCGCCATGCGGACCCGCGCTCCCTTGGGCAGCGCAGCCGAGGGATCGAAGACGAGGACCGAGTCGCCCTCGGCCCAGCTCATCTTCCCGGCGACCGGCCTCCCGTCTGCGGTCACAGAGAATGCCGCCGCCGTCGTCGTCCGGTTCATCCGCTGGGTGAAACGGACGGAGAGGAGCGTGCCGACCGGCACCCCGGTCGCGGCCGCATGCGGCCGGAAGCGCACGACCGCCGGCGCCTGGGACGTCCGCAGGACGAGGCCGTCGGGTGTCGTCACCGCGGAGCCCTCCGCGTCGGCGAGGGCCCCGGTCAGGCTCACGCGGTACACCGTGTTCGCGATGAGCGGGGCGAGCGGCGTGAACGTCAGCTCGCTGGCCGTCGCACCGCTCGGCAGGGCGAAGCTACCGTCCACAGATGGCGTGATCCGGAACGCCGCGGCCGCGGCGGCCACGTCGACCGGGTGGTCGAAGGTGACCCGGAACGCGCTGCGGACGTCGACGATCTTGCCGTCAACCTTCGTGGCGACGATCCGGCCGGCCGTCTGGGTCCGCGTGACGAACGCGACACGGGTCGGGGAGCCGAGCTGGCGCCCGCTCGTGTCGGCCGCCGCCGCGCCGATCGTGATCGTGTAGTACGTGCCGCTCGCCCACCGCCTGGCGGGCTGGACGGTCAGCGACGTGGCCGTCGCGTCCCAGTCGAGCTGGACGGCGACGCTCGGCGTGACCGTGAGCGCCCTGGCCACGGCGTTGCGGTCCATCGGCTTCGTGAACGTCACGACGACGGGCGACGTCGGGTTGACGTTGGTGCGGACGTTCGGGCCGAACGCGGTGCTCGCGACGGGCGCAAGCGGGACGGGTGGCTGGGCCGACGTCCCGCGCGGTGCGATCGCCCCCATCGCGCCCACGCCGACGATGCCGCCGATGCCGAGCGCCAGCGCGAGGCGCGCGGCAACCGAGCGACGGAGCAGGACGGGGAGGTACAGCGACGCCAGAACCGGCAGGGCGAGGACGGCCGCGGCGACCTTCCGCAATAGACAGTCTCCTGCGCGCGTGGCTGGGGGCCCGACGGCGTCATTGGCTGTCCGGCCGTGGGGAGCTGGGGCTCCGCTGGTCGCGGGTACCCTATCACTCGCTCGCAAGCCGGCGCAAACCGCCGGCAGGACTATCCGCAGGCCGGACGTTCAGGCGACTTCGGCCCCGGCGAGCCTTCCGGACAGCCGGTGGCGCCCATAGGCGCTCACGACGAGGCCGCGCATCTCGAGGAGCGTGATCCCGCCAAGGACCGTCGCGACCGGCTCGCGCAGTGCCCCGACGAGGTCGTCCGTCGTCGACGCCCCAGACGCGAGCGCGCCGACGAGCGACCGCTCGACCGCGCCGAGCTCCACCTCGACCGCCGGGCGCGGGTCGCCGGCGACCGCGTCGACGAGGCCGAGGTCCTCGACGAGCTCCGGCACGCCGGCGACGATTCGGGCGATGCCCGCGTGATCGCGGAGGAATGCCAGCGACCCTGCCGAGGACGGTGCATCGAGCGGACCGGGGACGATGAAGCATTCGCGGCCCTGCTCGAGGGCCCAGTCGGCCGTGATGAGCGCGCCGCTCCGGATCGGGGCTTCGACGACGACCGTCGCGTCGGCGAGACCGCTGATGAGTCGGTTCCGGCGCGGGAACGTGCCCTTCGTCGGACCGACGTCGGCGAAGAACTCGGACACGACGGCTCCCCCGCCGTCCACGATCGCCTGGGCGAGTCGTTCGTGCGCCCGTGGGAACAGCCGTCCGTGGCCGCTCCCGAGGACAGCGATCGTCGGCACGCCCGCCGCGACCGCGGCAGCATGCGCGGCCCCGTCCACGCCGACCGCAAGCCCCGAGACCACGCTGGCGCCGGCGTTCGAGACGGCCGCCGCGATCCTGGCGGCAAGGCGTCGCCCAAGCTCGGACGGTCGGCGCGTCCCGACGACGGCCACCGCCCGGCCTGGCGAGAGTGCGGTCGGGTCGCCCCACACGAAGAGGAGATGCGGTGGCATCTCCACCGCGATGAGCCGACGCGGGAAGCGCTCGTCGTCCAGGGTCAGGACCGCCAGCCCGAGGTCGGCGACGCTGGCGAGGATCCGGTCCTCGTCGAGGGCGGCCTCGACGAGCCTGTCGGCCACGGCCTCCTCGAGGCGATCTCGCGAGTCGCGAGCCGTGGTGAGCAGGACTCTCCCGTCGCGCCGCGCGGCCTCGAGCACGGAGCGGCCGTCCCCGAACCGTCGGAGCAGGGCGCCGAACGCGACAGGCCCGAGCCCGTCCACGGAGGCCATGACGACCCAGGCGTCGCGCTCCGCGGCCGTCCGAGTGCGCACGTCACCTCCCGGACGGGAGACGTCGCCGCGCGGGCCGACCTTGCCGACGCCGAGCATCAGACCGCGATCCTTCGGTCGAGCGCGCTCGCCGGCGAGCGGAAGCGCGCGGCCTCCTCGAGCGCGTCCCCGCCGACGACGGCCTGCCCGCCGAGGTCGGCGATCGTACGGGCCACGCGGAGCAGCCGCTCCGTCCCACGAGCCGAGAGACCCTCGAGCTCCGCGAGCTCGACGGCCCGGGTAGCGGCGCCCCTCGACAGCCGGCACGCGGCCCGGAGCGCCCGTCCGGTCAGGCGGCCGTTCAGCGTTTGCGACCGGGCGAGCTGGAGGGCTCGTGCCGCGGCGATCCTCACGGCGACGACCTCGCTCCCCTCCGGTGCATCCCCGGTCACGACGGCCGCCGGAGCGACCTGCGGCATCGAGACCCACAGGTCGATCCGATCGCGGAGCGGACCCGAGACGCGATCGGCGTACCGGGCGGCGACGCCCGCGGGGCAGCGGCATGCGCCACCCTCGACGCCGGCCTGCCCGCAGGGACACGGGTTCATCGCCGCGACGAGCTGGAAGCGCGCCGGGAATGTCTCCGCCCGACCGGCTCGGACGATCGTGACGATGCCGTCCTCCATGGGCTGGCGGAGCGCCTCGAGGACGTCCCGCCCGAACTCGGGCAGCTCGTCGAGGAAGAGGACGCCGTGATCGGCGAGGCTGACCTCCCCAGGCGTCAACCGGGGTCCACCACCGACCATGCCGGCGTACGAGATCGTGTGGTGCGGCGCCCGGTAAGGCGGGCGGCGGACGAGCCCCTCGATCGGCCGAACGCCCGCCACCGAGTGGACGACCGTCGTCGCGAGCGCCTCCGCGTCGCCGAGCGGCGGGAGGAGTCCCGGGATGGTCCTCGCCAGGAGCGTCTTGCCGGCGCCCGGCGGACCGATGAAGAGGACTCCGTGCCCGCCGGCGAGCGCGATCTCGAGCGCCCGCCGCGCCTCGTGCTGCCCGCGCACGTCCGAGAGGTCCGGCGCGACCGGTACCGGAGGTCCCGCGTCGGCCGAGGCGGCTCCCGCGGGCGCCTTCGCGACCTGATCGTCCGCGGCGAGCTCGACGCGCGCGGCGATCGTCGGCAGCCGCCGCGACGACCTCGGAGAGCGGATGTGGACCAGCGCGTCGCCCAGCGTCGCGGCCCCGACGACCTCGAGATCTGCCACGAGCCTCGCCTCGACAAGCGCGTCCTCCGGCACGACGACCCGGCGCACGCCCCGTCGCGCGAGCGCCGCGACCATCGGCAGAAGCCCCGGTACAGCCCTCACCTCGCCGCCCAGCGAGAGCTCGCCCACGAGCGCCCACCTGCCCGAGGCCCGGACCTGCTCCGAGCCGAGGAGGATCGCCGTCGCGATCCCGAGGTCGAGTGACGCGCCGCCTTTGCGCACGTCCGCGGGCGCGAGGTTGACCGTGATCCGTCGCGGCGGATACGCGAACCCGCTGTTCCGGATCGCACCGCGCACGCGTTCCCGCGCCTCCTGGAGCGCCGTGTCGGCCAGCCCGACAATCGAGAATCCCGGCAGGCCAGGCGCGACGTCGACCTCGACGCGCACGACGCGGCCGTCGAGCCCGTGGAGCGTCGCGGACAGGACGCTGGCAAGCACGGCCGGAGGCTATCCGGCACGGCTCACCTGCGACTTATCGGGCGGTTGGGCCGGTTGTCCAGCTTGACAACCAAGCAGCCAGTGCAAAGGTAGCTTTGGCCCCAGACATTCGAGGGTCGCCCGTTGCGCGTCGCCGCTCTGCTGTTCGCGCTCCTCGTCGCGGTCGCTGTTGTCAGCCTGACCTACGTGTGGATTGGACCAGGTGCAGACCGTCCGGGCGAAACCCGACCGCCTGCTGTCCTCTGCCCATCGCCTGTTCCGCCCGGGCAGCCGGCTCTCGGCGGCTGTCCAGCTGGCAGCCTCTCCAAACTGGGGGCCGGGTAGCCCGCGCCGCGGAGTGATGTTCGGGAGTCGCGCCGTCGAGGTGGTCGGCAGCTTGTCGACGACCCGGGCGAAGTCGAGGAGCGATCGACCCAGCAGCGAGTCGGCCTTCGTGAACATGAACGGCGCGCCGCTGTTGAGGGCGCTGATCGCGCCGCGGTATTCGTTGACGACCTGGTGGTCGATCGTCCGCTTGAGCGCGCCCTCGGCGTTCTTCACGTTGATGCCCGTGAACGCGTTCGAGCGGTTGAGGACGAGGCGCACCTTGTCCTGCTCGTAGCCCAGGTTGGCGATCGTCTCGAGGACGAGCCGCACGTTCTTCAGGCACGACAGGTCGGCGGTCATGACGACGAAGATCGTGTCCGCGGCGTCGAGCACGCGCAGGTTGATCTCGTCGAGCTTCTTGTCGACGTCGACGATGATGTAGTCGTAGAGCGACCGGAGATGCTCGAGCACGATCGGCATGTGCTCCTGGGTCACGAGCTCGGCGGTCTCCGGCGAGGGCGGGGCGAGGAGGAGATCGACCCCCGCGTCGTGCCGCACGAGCACCTGCTTGACGAGGTCGACGTCGATCGACGGCGCCGTGACGACGTCGACGATGCTCTTGCGGTCGAGCCCGAGGTCGAGGAAGACGCGGTGATCGCCGAACTGGAGGTTCCCGTCGACGAGCGCCGTCTTGCGCCCGAGCTCGCGGTGGAGGGCGATCGCGGTGTTGATCGAGATCGTCGTCGTGCCGACGCCGCCCTTGGCGCCGTAGAACACGAGGATCCGCCCGAGCGGTGGCCGGCCGACGAGGGTCTCCGTGGGTGCGAACCGCGCCAGGAGGCTCTTGATCCGGGCGAGCAGCTCGGCCGGGTGGAAGGGCTTGATGAGGTAATCGTCGGCGCCGGCGCGAAGCCCGCGGACCTTCTGCTCGACCTCTCGCTCGGCCGTGAGCATGATGATCGGGACGTGCGCCGACGGGCCTTCCTCGGCGCGGATCTTGGCCGCAACCTGGTACCCGTCGAGCTTCGGCAGCATGACGTCGAGGAGCATGAGCGCCGGGCTCTCCGCTCCCCACAGGCGGAAGCCCTCGGCCCCGTCGCCCGCGACGACGACCTCGTAGCCCTCCTGCTTGAGCGTGTACGTCAGCAGGCGCTGGAAGTTAGGGTCGTCATCGACGACGAGGATCTTGGCCGCCATCAACTCCCCGTGATTGCTGCGATCGACCGCCAGGCAGAGCCGGCGCGCCGATTATAGGCGTACGCCCGGCCCCTCCCCTGCACGTCCTCACGGCACGGCGACGCCGGTCGCGCCGGAAAGGGCCGCGAAGACGAGCTCGCTCCAGCTCTCCATCCCGTCGACCACGTCAGCGACGTCGGCCGTCGAGGCGAAGGCGCCGGTCAACTTGTCCGTCTCGCGGATGGCGACCGGGCGGCCCTGGGCGTCCGCCACGTAGACGATGCCGAGGTGGACCGAGCCGACCCCGGTCTCGTCGTCGTTCAGCAGGCCGACCGGCCGGAAGTCCGGGACGAACGCGGCGACGAGCTCCTCCGACCACTCGCGTCGGAGTCCGCCCGCCAGGTCCCCATTGCCCAGGTCGCCGTCTCCCGGGTTGAGGTGGCCCCCGATGCCGATCGACCAGCGGTCGTGCAGCCGCGCGTCGGCCCCCGCGCGCGTCCGGCGCATGAGGAACCAGCGCGGCCCGTCCCGCAGGACGAGGTACGGGATGACCTGCTTGAACGACGGGTCCTCCTCCATCGCGTCGCGCGGCTCGAACCGGCCGTGTGTAGGGATCGCGTCAATGGTCGCCGCCAGAAGAGCGTGGTCCTCGAGGAGGCCCCGCCAGGGACGGGGGATCGCGACGCTGCGCGGCAGGACGAGGACGCGCTCGCCGCCGCGCGTTCCGGTCATTCGTTGCCGTCGGCGCCGCGCGCCCGGGCTGGGTCGGCCGGAACCGCGTCGTCCGGCGGCCCGAGGCGCTTCCGGGCGGCGTGGAACCGCTGCTCGAGTCGCGCCGCGGCGGTTTCCTCGACACCCGGGGTGTCCTGCGCCGCCGCCTCGAGATCCACAAGCCAGCCGTCGAGGACGGTTCGCAGCTCGCGCAGCCGGACAGCGATCGCGGAGGCGTTCGTCGCGGCAATGCCGGTCGACATCGCGACGTCCCCACGTGCGAGGCGGGTCATCGATG
>VBHW01000407.1 GCA_005881055.1 Chloroflexota bacterium | reverse complement strand
GTGGCTGTGGTGGGGTGAGAACTGCATCGCATAACCACCATACGCCTGTTGACAGGTTACGCGCAAGAGGCTACTATCCCAGTAACCACTATTACCCTCCAAACGAGTTATGAGGTGAACGCAATGGACGGGCTTCTGGTATTCCTGGTGGCCGCCCTCGCCCTGGCTTCGTTCGGCGTCGCCTCGGTCGGCTGGGGCACCGATTCACGCCCGCTGAACAAGGAGGGAGACTCACGATGACCTGGCAGGTGCACTTCGATCTCGCGCGCATGCTCATCGCCGATCGCGAGCGCGAGGCGGACCGCATCCGGCTGGCCCGCCTGGCCACAGATGATGTGCGAGCCCACGACGACTCGCCGTCGGTAGGCCTCGTGCGCCGCGCCGGTGCGCGCGTGGCGCTCGGAGCCGGACGTGCAGCGGTCCGGCTGGCGTCAGCCCTCGACGCCGAGGCGACCCGCCTCGCCTGAGACCGGGAAAACCCGCCTCGCCTGACCCCACCCGGCGATCCTCGTGCCGATCCCTGGCCCCGACTCCTGTCGGGTGCCTGTGGATCGGCCTCTTTGTGGTCGCTAGAGTGTCGCGATGACCGCCCAGCGCTTGGCCCCCGCGCCCTCCGCCCCGGGGCCCTCCGCGTGAGTCGACGAGAGGACCCGTCCCCGACGGTGGCCGCCCGTCAGCTAGCGGCGTGCTCCTGGGGGCCGGGTCGCCTGGACATCTTCTGGACCGATGCCGGCCACGCCGTCTGGCATCGCGCGTGGGCACGCGGCTCGTGGCTCGATCCGGAGCCGCTCGGGGGCACGGTGGACGGCGGGCTGGCGGTGACGACCTGGGCCGTCGACGAGATGGAGATCTTCGCGGTCTTCCCCGACGGGCAGCTGTGGGACCGCTACTGGGACGGCCGATCGTGGCACGCGTGGGAGTCGCTCGGAGGCGACCTCGAGGGGCAGCCCGCGGCCAGCTCCGCCGGCGCCGACCGCATCGACGTCCTCGCGCTAGGCAAGGACGGCCGGACGTGGCATCGCTGGTGGGACGGGATGCACTGGGTCGACTGGGAGGCGCTCGCCGACTGAGCACGGGCACCCGACGCGGGGGATCCGTCGACGATTTCTGCGCCAGATAAGCGGCAGCTAAGAGCCGCCCGGTAGGGTTCGCGTCGACGGCCGCCGACGTCGGACGTGCCCCCGACGTCGACGGCTGTCACCCTGACCACACGCCGTCGTCGCGTCCGGGATCCGCCCGCCGTGGGAGGTCGCCCGTGGATCCGGGCCTGCCGTCATGGCGCGTGCTCGAGACAAGCGAACCGGCGGCGCTCGCGCAGCGACGTGCCGCGGAGCTGCCCGATGACCGCGGACCCGACGCCGCGGAGTCGCATGTCGGCCTGCCGAGGACGCTCGCCACGGCCGGTGCGATCGGACTTGGTGCGATCGTCGCCGTCGCGTTCTTCGCGATGATGAGTCCACGGCCGCCGATCGCGCTTCCGGCAGGCGATCGCGTCTCGAGCGACGTTCCAACATCATCTGCCCCATCCGCCGGTGGCGCGGTCCTCGTCGTCGAGGTCGCGGGGGCCGTCGCGCGGCCCGGCATCTACCGGCTGCCGCCAGGCTCGCGTGTCGGCGAAGCGGTCGCTGCAGCGGGCGGGTTCTCCGCGCGCGTCGACGCGGGACGAGCCGATCGAGAGCTGAATCTCGCCCAGCTCGTCCGCGACGGGGACGAGATC
>VBHW01000406.1:1081-3435 GCA_005881055.1 Chloroflexota bacterium | reverse complement strand
CTACATGTTGCGGATTGTGCATTGAGAGTGGGTAACTCAGTTCAGTCTTGTGGACGAGGGCGCAGGCGGCGGTGGATGGGTCGGCAAAGGCGGTGGAGCGGCTGTGGGTAAGCGCCAGCCAGGATCGTCGGTCGATTGGGTCCGCCAGAACAGGTGTTCTGTTGGCCATGGGGCCCACAGGCGACCGAATTGGCCCCGAGCGGCCAAATTTTCGCGGACGGAGAATTTCGCCGGTCCGGAGGATCATCCGGCCCGTGATCGAGGCCCCTCGGGGGGGAGTCTCGTGCGTGGCGGGAGGCTGCGTCGAGCGGGATGGTGGCCTGAACGGCCCGGGATGGCGGCAGAATTCTCCGTGGGCGCAAAGTTGGCCAGAGATACGTCCGGGCGAAGGCCCCGGCGCTACGGTGCGAGCGTGACAGACCTCAGGCTCGCGGCATCGATTCGTCGGTGCGCAAGCGGCGACGCCTCACGCAGGGCGACGTCGCTCAGGTCGCGGTGTGTCCGTCCCATTGGTCTCCCGCCTGGAACACGGGCATGTCGAGTCGCTCACGGTCCGGTCAGTCAGGGCGATTGCGGCGGCGCTCGAGATCCGGGTCGATCTCGTGGCGCGGTGGCGGGGCGGGGAACTGGATCGACTGCTGAGCGCTCGGCACGCGGCGCTGCACGAGAGCGTCGCCCAGCACTTCGCGACGCTCGGGGGTTGGACGGTGCGGCCGGAGGTGTCGTTCTCGGTCTATGGCGAGCGCGGCGTCATCGACATGCTGGGCTGGCATGCCGCCACCCGGGCGCTCCTGGTCGCCGAGCTCAAGACGGAGATCGTCGACGTGAACGAGCTGCTCGGGACGCTCGATCGGAAGCGGCGGCTGGCGCGATCGGCGGCGGCGGAGCTCGGCTGGGAGCCGAGCAGCGTCTCGACCTGGCTCGTCGTGACGGAGGACCGCACGAACCGCAGGCGGATCGCGGCCCACCGGACGATGCTCAGGAACGCGCTGCCGGACGACGGACGCGCGGTCGGCCGCTGGCTGCGTATGCCCGCTGGGGGCATAGCCGCGATGTCGATGTGGCCGGCCGCGAACGCTGGTGCCCCGGCCGCATCCTTTCGCGCCGAACCGGCGTATGCAAGGAAAGAAGCGGTGACAGGGCGCACGCTCGCAACAGGGCGTGAGCGTCGACCGCGGTAGCATGCGTCCATCGGAGCTCAGCCCAGGAGCGCGCGATGCGCCGGCGATTGCGGCGATTGGGAAGGATGGCGGCAACGGCCGCGCTCGGCGCGACCATCGGCTTCCTCGTGCCGACGATGATCGGCGCGTTCGTCGGCAGCCCCGCCCCACGCCAGGCCGCGGCCGCACCGGGGATGTCCCAGAGCGTCGCCCGCGAGTTCCTCGTCGCGTACCTCAACAACGACCAGTTCACGCTCCAGGCGCTCGAGTCGGACCCGAAGTCGGCGCTCGACGCGGCTGACTTCGCCCGACAGCGGGCGACCGTCGTGTCGGTGACGCCGCTCGCGACGCAGCTGTATGCGAGCAGCGCGAGCTATGCGTACGCGGTCGAGGTCAAGCTTCCGGACGGCACGATCTCGCTCCTCGGGTTCCGGGTTCGGGCGACGGGCAGCGGGCTCCGGATCGCCGATCCACCGGCAACGGGGAGCTGACGATGGCAGAACCGGCGCCGATTCCCGACCTCGAGCCCCTCCCGGACGCGAAGCCACCCGCGCCCATGACGGAGGCGGTCGTCGAGGACGTCACCCCGACGACGACCCCGGCAGGACCCTCGCGCGTCCGTCGAGCGGGCACGGCCCTGAGGCGAGCACTGCCGACCGTCCTGACCATCGCACTCTTCACGACCGGGGCCGTGATCGGATGGTCGGTCGCGACGATGCGGACGGCCCAGCCGACGGCTCCCGAGGTCGCCTCTCCGGTCGTCAACATCCATGAGACGGAGCCGGCGCCCGGGTCGATCAACGGCATGATCGAGGCGCTGAACACGAACGATTCGAGCCTCATGGTGGCGACGATGGACAGCGACGCCCTCAAGCAGCTGCGCAACGCGATCGGGACGCTGACCCACATCGAGGGAGCGACGCAGGGAGCCACGGTCAAGGTCGGATCGCAGACCGCGACCGCCATCCAGATCGTCGGCACCGACACCGCCGGCGACCTCGTCGCGGTCGACCTCGTCGTCCACACCAACAACGGGGCGATCGTGGGGTTCCGATGACACGCGTGACCGGGTTCTTCTCGCACCTCGCGTTCTTCCTCGACCGCAACCGGGTTCGCGCCCTCGTCCTGTTCTCGCTCCTGACGTTCGCGGTCGTCGCGTACGGCGCCCGGGGCGTCGTGTCGAGCGTCGTCGGG